>CACZRK010000137.1 GCA_902783515.1 uncultured Coriobacteriaceae bacterium
ATTCTAGGGCTTCCGGACCGCGCGCGGGCGGGAGGGGGCATGCCCCCTCCCGCCCGTCTCTTACACCACTTCTCGGCGCACTACCGTTCGGCGCGTCGCTGGCGAGCTCGCTGTCGCGCGCCGGGCGCCAGGTGTGCGTCGTGGACATGGACCAGGCGTCGTTCGGTCGCCTGAGCGCGGACTTTGACGGCGAGACAGTCACGGGCAGCGGCACGAACGTGTCGGTGCTGGAGGGTTGCGGCGTTGCGGACGCCTCGACCGTGGTCGCGGCTACCGACCGCGACACGGTGAACGTCCTGATCGGCGAGATGGCAAGCGACATCTACGGCGTCGCGCACGTCTACGCGCGCGTGGACGACGAGGCGCTCGTCGCCATTGCGGAGGACCACAGCGTCGAGACGATCTGCCCGCACCTGCTGTGCGCCCTGGAGTTCTACCGGCTGGCTGGTCTGAGCTCGGGGGTGAGCGCGCAATGAGGGTGGCGGTGGTCGGCGGCAGGTCGCGCGTGGACTACCTGATAGAGACGCTTCGGCGCGATGGGCATGAGGTCGTGGCGATCAACGACGACAGGGCGTACTGCGAGTACCTGTCCAACCGCCATGACGTCCCTGTGACCTGGGGCAACGGCACGAAGCGCTTCGTGTTGGAGGACGCGGGGATAGAGGGCTTTGACATCATCGTCGCGATGACGGGCAGCGACGCGGACAACCTCGTGATCTGCCAGCTCGCGCAGCGCTTCTTCCACGTGGGCTTCCAGATCTGCATGGTCTCGGACCCACGCAACGTGGAGGTGTTCCGTCGGCTCGGCGCCTCGGCGGTCATCAGCGGCACGTCGATGCTGACCGAGGTGGTGCAGGAGGTCCTGCTGGACGCCCCGGCTCGCGTTGGCCGGCCTCGTCCAGGTTCGACGGGCGCTATGCGGCAGATCTCGGACTCGGCCGATGACGGTGCGCGCACGTGGCAGGGCACGAGCTCGTTTCATCGCATCGGGAGGCGCTAGGCCATGCGACGCGATCGATCGTCCGCCACGCGTTCCGCATGCCTGTCGCGCCTGGCGCGCTTGTTGGGCTCGTTTCGCACCACGCGCCTTGCCCGTCTGGCGTCACCGCTCGCCCCGGCGCCCGCGCCTCGCGCGCCTCTCGCATCGCCGCTGGCGGGCCTGCCTGTCTTGGGGGGCGTCGACGCGCCCGACGACTGCCTCGCGCGCACGATGGCCCACTACGTGGGGCTCTCGACGATCTTCGTCGGCGCGATCGAGCTGATACCGCTCGCGGCGATCCCGATCGGCCGCTGGGAGCGGACGTTCGCGCCGTGCTTCATCTTTCCGGGCCTGTGTGCGATGGCCGCGGGCTACCTGCTGTACTTTCTGTGGGGACGCGGCCTGGCGACGCGTCAGCTCGGCCGACGCGAGGCGAGCGCGTGCGCGCTGGTGGTCTGGCTTGTCGCGATCGCGGTGTATGCGGTGCCGTTTGTCGCTGCCGGTTTGCTCGACCCCTTCCAGGCGATCTTCGAGTCTACGAGCGGCCTGACGACCACGGGGCTCAGTGTGATGGACGTGGACGCCTGCCCGCGGGTGTTTCTGCTGCACCGCAGCCTCATGCACTACTTTGGCGGCGTCGGCCTCGTGCTGGTGCTCACGAGTCTGCTCAGGCCCGGCGGCGGCCTGCGCGTCTTTGACGTGGAGGGACACGCGGACCGGCTCCTGCCGGGGACGACGGCCACGGCGCGTGTGATCCTCATCCTGTACACCTCGCTCATCGCCGTGGGGGCGCTTGCGTACCGCGCGTGCGGCATGCCGGCCTTCGACGCGGTCAACATGGCGATCTCGGCTGTCTCCACCGGCGGATTCGCGGTGCATGCGTCCAGCATCGCCTCCTACGGGAGTCTGCCCGTGGAGATCGTCTCGATCGTTCTCATGCTCGCGGGCGCCACGAGCTTTGCGCTGAACTTCGCTCTCGTGCGTGGAGACTTTCGGGCGTTCTTCCGGCACGTGGAGACCGGCTGCCTGTATGGGATCATCCTGGCTGCCACGGTCGCCATGACCGCGTGCCTGCTCGCGAGCGGCCAGGTGAGCGGTGTGGCGGACGCCGCGCGCATCGCCTTGTTTCAGACGGTCGCGATCATTACCACCACGGGCTTCCAGACCATCCCGAGTCTTGCCGTGCTGCCCGCGAGCGCCCTGTTCGTGGCCATCCTGCTCATGTTCGTCGGGGCGGAGGCGGGCTCCACTTCTGGCGGCATCAAAGTGTACCGCGCCGTGCTTGCGACGCTCGGCGTGGTCAGCACGCTGCGGGAGCGGTATGGGCGCGTGCGCGCGGTCCGCAGCGTGAAGGTGAGCCGCTATGGTCGGCGCGTCGCGTGCACGCGCGAGGAGATGGACGACGCGATGGCGTTTGTGCTCGTCTACGTGCTTGTGTTCGCGGCCGGGTGCTTCGTGTTCGCGCTGTGCGGCGCGGACGTTCGCGACGCCGTGTTTGACTTCGCGTCGTGCCTGGGCAACGTCGGCGTGAGCGTCGGCTTCATCACCGCCTCGTCGGGACCGGTCGTCCTGCTGGTCGGCTCGGTCGCCATGCTGCTGGGGCGTCTGGAGATCATCCCCGCCTGCATGGGGGCGCTGTGGCTGATCACCGCGCCCAGAGAGAGAAGGAGGGCCTTCCATGCATGAGGTCACGCGCGATGCCGCGGCCCGCCGCCCGCCCTGGGGGCTCCTGCGCGCTGCCCTGCGGGCCGCTGGCATCGTCGCCGTGCTCTACGCGGCGGGCATGCTTGCCGTGTACGGCTTTTCGGTGCTCGGGATGCGGACGCTCATCGGCTTCCCCGTGTTCATCCTGGGGATCATGATCGCGAGCATAGAGACGGACTCCGGCGTGTGGGGAGCCGCGCTCGGCCTGCTCTACCTCGTGTCCTATGACCTGCTGTTCGCCGCGCCCAAGTATCGCCTCGTAATGGTGAGCAGGACGGACGTCGTCGCGCTCGTGATCTTCATGGTCGTGGCGCTCATCATGAACTCGCTCACGCGCCGCATGCGCCTGCAGGCGGAGATCTCCGCGCGCGACGCCGCCGCGATGAGCCTGCTCAACAAGGTGAGCAGCGGGCTCATCGACAGCTCCTCGGCCCTGGAGGCCTGCGCCTGTGCGGGGCGCTTCCTGACCACGACGTTCGGGCGGGCCGTGACGGTGCGCTACGGCGAGCCGCCGGCGACGGACGCGCTCGCGCACGAGTGCTACGAGCGCAACTACCAGACGGGGTATGGCGAGGTCGGCTCACGCGACGCGTCCGTCCGCTACCTGCCGCTCAGCTCCAAGGACGGCGTCTACGGCGTGGTGGGCGTCGACTGCGTCGACGGTGATCTGGACGCGACGGGCAGGACGCTTCTGAGTGCCGTGATCACCCAGACCGTCATCGCCATCGAGCGCAACGAGCTGGAGGAGAAGCGGCAGAGGGCGCAGATCGAGGTGGAGCGCGAGCGCTTTCGTGGCACGCTGCTGCGTGGCGTCTCGCATGACCTGCGCACGCCGCTCACGAGCATCACGGGCAACGTGGAGTTCCTGCTGTGGAACGCGGGGGCGGATGAGGCGACGCGCCACGAGCTGCTCACCTCGGTGCTTGAGGACGCGCGGTGGCTGAGTGCGATGGTGGACAACCTGCTGAGCATGACGCGCGTGCAGGACGCCTCCACGCCCCTGGAGAAGTCCCCGGAGACGGTGGACGACGTCGTGGGGGCCGCGGTGGCGCTGGAGGAGAAGCGCCGTGGCAGCCATGCGCTCACGACGCGACTGCCTGACGAGATCCTGGTCGTGCCGATGGACGGTCGACTGGTCGAGCAGGTGCTCGTGAACCTGATCGAGAACGCGTTCAAGCACACGCGTCCCGACGCGTCGGTGGAGGTCTCGGCCTGGGAGCAGGACGGCGTCGCGCACTTCGCGGTGGCTGACGACGGCGGCGGCATGGACGACGCGCGCCTGGAGCGGGTCTTTGATAGCTTTTACACGACGGGGTCGCGGGCGGATGCCGCGCGGGCTGCGCAGGCGTCACGCCCGGCGGGGGGCGGCAGACGCGGCGTCGGCCTTGGCCTGAGCATCTGTAAGGCGATCGTGGAGGCGCACGACGGCACGATCACGGCGCGGAATAACGATCGCGGCGGCGCGACGTTCGAGTTCACGCTGCCGATGGAGGGGGACTCCGACGCCAATGGAGACGAGTGACGACGTCCTGGTTGTGGAGGACGATCCGGGGATCCAGCGCATGCTGCGTCTCGCGCTGCGCTCGCAGGGATACGGCGTCATCGCCGCGCAGACCGGCGAGGTGGGGCTCTCGCTCGCGCAGGCGAACGCTCCGAGCGTCGTGCTGCTTGACCTGGGGCTGCCCGACTGCGACGGCATCGACCTGCTCGGTCGCCTCGCGCGGGTGTGCGACGCGCCCGTGATCGTGGTCACGGCGCGCGACCAGGAGAGCCAGAAGGTGAGCGCCCTGGACGCGGGCGCCGTGGACTACGTCGTGAAGCCGTTCGGGATGGCCGAGCTCATGGCGCGCATCCGCGTGGCCCTGCGCCGTGGCGCGCAGCACCCGGCGCAGGGCGGCGTCTACGAGGCCGACGGCCTGCGGGTTGACCGCGACGCGCGCACGGTCACGCTGGACGGGGCTGCGCTGCACCTCACGCCGAACGAGTTTGCCCTGCTGACCGTGCTCATCGACAACCGCGGCAAGGCCCTCACGCATCGGCGGATCCAGCACGAGGTGTGGGGCTATCCCACGACGGACGACTACAAGACGCTGCGCGTGCTCATGGCATCCCTGCGACGCAAGCTCGGCGATCGGCCGTCGGATCCGCGGTTCGTGCGCACCGAGGTCGGCGTCGGGTATCGGTTCGTCGGCGGGGGTGCGTGAGGCGCAGTCCGGCACCCACGTGCGCGAGCGCATCTCCGTGCGACGCGCGTAGCAGACGTCTCGCGCGGCGCGTGCGCGGGCGCGCGAAGTGTCGTATCGTGTCCGGGTGCGTCGTTCGCACGTTCGGCTCGCATTGTCATGCAACCCGTCGTTTCCCGAGGTGACCACCATCATGCGCGTCTGCGTCTTCTGCTCGTCAAGCACCGGCCTTCCCGAGGCGTACACGAGCGCCGCCCACGAGCTCGGACGGGCGTTGGCGTCACGCGGGCACGAGCTGGTGTTCGGAGGGTTCGACACCGGCACGATGGGCGACGTCGCGCGCGGGTGCGCCGAGGCCGGCGGCCGCGTCTGCGGGATTATCGACGACGGTCTGCGCATCGCCGGCGCGGCCGTGTTCCCGTGCGACCGGCTGATCGTGGAGCCGGACCTCGCCCACCGCAAGGCGCGCATGGCGCAGGTGGCCGACGCCTTCGTGACGCTGCCCGGCGGTCTCGGCACCTTTGACGAGTACTTCAGCATGATGGCGCAGGCCAAGGTGGGCGAGGTGACCGCGCGCATCGTCCTGCTGAACGTCTGCGGCTACTTTGACCCGCTCGTCGCGATGCTGGACCGCTCGACGCAGACGGGGCTGAACTCCACGGACTGGCGCGACTACGGCGACGTGTTCGTGACGGCCGACGAGGCGCTGGACTACCTGGAGGCGCACGCGCGCTGAGCGCGTGACGGCGCGCGCGGGGGTTGGGGGACGGGAGTCCCCTGCCCTCGTGCTCGCCGCGTCCCATGCTCGTGCTGTGCGTGCTGTCCCCTTCCCCGCACACCCCTCGCAAACAACCATTCTCACCTGCGAAAAGTACCTTTTGTACTCTCTTGTGACACACATCGTGCCCACAACTCGGTACCTTGCGTTCCCTGCGGGAGCGTGCGCTCGCCGCCCCCATCGGCTACGGTGGGCGCGTTCACGAACGAGGCGGCACGCCAGGCACGCGGGGGCGTGGCGAGGGCGTGGCCGCAGAGCGAAAGGGGACGCATCATGAG
>CACZRK010000138.1 GCA_902783515.1 uncultured Coriobacteriaceae bacterium
CAGTTGATGGCCTCCACGTCAAGCGTCGTGTTGATGCCCACGGCGTTGAGGTCGTTCTGGATCTGGGCGGACAGGTCGGAGACCCAGTTGTTGTTGCACAGCAGCGTGACGCTGAGGTTCTGGACGCCAGCCTCGGCGAGCAGGGACTTGGCCTTGTCGGGGTCATAGGTGTAGACGGTCGAGGCCTCGTGGAAGTTCGGGAAGGACTCGGGCAGGAAGGACTTCACGGCCTTGGCGTGACCGTTCATCGTGTTGGTGATGAGCTGGTCGACGTTGATGGCGTAGAAGAAGGCCTGACGGACGCGCGCGTCGTCGAAGGGCGCCTTCTTGGTGTTGAACATGAGGAACGGCAGGCTGAAGCCCTGCTTGTACTCGACGGTCGCGCCGGCGCTCTTCAGGGCGTCAACGTTGGCGTCCGGCACGGCCTCCATGACCATGGAGGTCATGCCCTGCAGCGCGACGGTGCGGGAGGTGCCGTCCTTCTGGACGTCCCAGTGCATCTTGTCGGCCTTGGCCGGGTACGGGCCGTTGTAGTTGGGGTTCGGCTCGAACTCGATGGAGCCGCCGTCGTCACCGTTGATGGAGGTGTACATCCAGGGGCCGGAGCCGATCGGGCTCGTCGCGAGCGCGTCGTCGGACAGCGAGGCCGGGAAGACCTTGACGACGGCGAGACGACCCTTGAGCAGGCTGTCGAAGGCGTACTTCAGCTTGATGCTGACCGTCTTGTCGTCCTTCGCGGTCACGCTGTCAATGAACGACAGGAACGCGCCATAGGTGTCGTTGGCCATGTTCTTCTCGAAGGCGTTGACGACGTCCTTCGCCGTGACGTCGGTGCCGTCGGAGAACTTGGCGCCGTCGCGCAGCGTGACCTCGTACTCCGTGTCGGAGACCTTCGTGGGGTCGCCGTTGGCGAGCGCCGGGTAGGTCTCGTACGTGTGCAGGTCCAGGTCGTACAGGCCCTCAAAGACGTGCCACGTCGCGCCGAGCATCAGGGCGGAGCTGCAGCCAACCGGCGAGTAGTTCGTGCTGCTGTAGGCGCAGGTCGCCGTCAGCGTGCCGCCCGCCGCCTTCGCGGTGTCGGGGCGGACGACGGCGAGGTCGCCGAGCGCGGCGAGGCCGGCGATCGCGGCGGTGCGAGCGATGAACGAGCGGCGAGACAGGCTGCTATCGATCATAGAATCCTCCTCATGATGCGGTTCTGCAGACATGCTGCGGGCGTGGCGGCCGCCATGGCGGCGACGAGGGTCCCGACGACGCACGCCTTCTCGCAGGGCTTCGAGGCGCGCGCCATTGGTTCCCCGCCCATACATACTCACATAACGATAGCCGTTACGTGTTACGTATTCCAAAACGCTCGCCGCGTGAACCCGCGAAGCGCGCTTCTCCGTCGGTGGGCGGTCGCTTGCGCGCGTGGACGGCGGCGCCGGCGGTCACGCGCAACCCGGCGCCGCGCGCGCCGTCGGCTACGCGCCGAACGCGGCGCGGATGGCGGACACGGGCACCTTGAAGACGGCCTTCCTGACGGGGGTCGCGCCCTGCGCCGCCGTGACGCCGGGCATGTGCGCGTCCTCGGGCATGACGAGGCAGAACCTGCCGGGGAGCATGAGGAAGCGCTCGCCCTCGTGCGCACCGTCGTAGAGCGCGTAGTCGCCGTCGGCCGTGTAGGGGGTCGTCACCGTCAGGTCGGCGGTCGGCGCGACCTCAAGGTACTCGGCGCCGCTGATGACCATCTGGATGTCGGCGAGCTCCTCGTGCGACTCGTAGGCGGCGTCCTTGCGCAGCTTCGTGTCGTACTCCATGACGTTGACGAACTCGCCGCCGCCAAGGTCATGACGGCCGAGCTCGACGGCCATGAGGTCGTTGTCGCTCACGAACGCGAGCGCGCGCTCGCTGACGCAGCCGAGCTGCCGCAGATCCGTAGAGAACAGCATGGATGACTTCCCTTCTGGTTCGTGCCCGCGCGAGGCAGGGCCTCCCCGGCCCTCGCTCGCCGCCGCGCCGCACGGGCGCGTCACGGCGGCGTCGGGTGCATTATCGCCGATGCGCGGCGCCGGCGACGCCGCGAGCGGCGTGCGGGCGCCTACCATCACAGATGCCGTACGCGTGCCGACGCGCGGCGTCACTCCCCCGGCGCGTGCAGGAACACGTACTCGTGCGGCGTGGAGAGCTCCTCGCTGTATCGGTAGCCGAGGCGGTCGAACGCGCGGAGGTCCTCCGCGCGCCGAGCGCCGGTCTCCGCGGCGAACCGCACCATCTCGCCGCGCGCCATCTTCACGTGGACGCCCTTCTGCACGACGCGACCCCCCGCGAGCTCGCCGAACGTGCACGTCACCGTCGCGTCGCGCACGGCCGCCGACCGCGCGACGCCGCGCGCGTACTCCTTGGAGGCGAGGTTCACGATCGTCTCGCCCCCCGCGCGCCTGAGCACCTCGGCGGCGAGACGGTCGCCCCAGAACGCCAGCGGGCTGCGCGCGCCGCAGACCGGCGCGCTCGCCTGCATCTCCAGGCGATACGGGATCACGGCGTCCAGCGGCCGCAGGATGCCGTAGAGGCCGGAGAGGATCGAGAGGTGCCGGCTGACATACGCGAGGCTGGCGTCCTCGAAGACGGACGGCGCCATGTACTGGAACTGGATGCCGTCAAAGGCCAGGATCGCCGGCGTGCGCGCATCCGCGAGGTCCAGGGCGTGCAGGCGCTCGTAGGCGGCGCGCGCGATCCCGTCGTTGCACGCCCAGATCGCCTTCATCTCGTCGTAGCTGCGCTCGCGCAGCCACGTGTAGACCCGAGACGCCTCCTTGAGGAAGCAGGGCGCGTCGCACGGCGCCAGCCAGTCGTCGTCCTCGCGCATGCGCTTCGTCGGCGAGATGATCATGTGCATGGGGCAGCCTCCCTCCCTGCGCGACGGCAGCACGGCGTCGGTCCCGCCCGACGATCCGTCGCCGTCGCGCGAGACGTCGCGTCGATTTCTGTCACCAGACGACCGTAGCGTATCTGACGAAGAGCGACGACAGACGGAGGCGACATCATGGAAGACACGACGCGAGGGATCGTCGGAACGATCGGGACGGCGGGCGAGACGGGCCCCGCGCGCGCCACGACCGCGTCGGACGACGATATGATCCTGGTCAGGCACTACGTGAAGTGCGCACAGGTGACGGACACCAACGGCGTCGTCACGCCCCTGTGGGTCGAGTGGGACGACGGCCGCACGTTCAAGATCGACCGCGTGCTCGCGCGCCGCGGCGTGAGCCAGACGCGCTACGGCGGGTCGGGCACGCGCTACACGGCGCAGTTCGGGCGCCACGTGACCTACCTGTACCGGGCCGGCGATGGTCGCTGGTACGTGGAGGTGAGGGTGCCCCAGCAGCGCGTGGCCTAGGCGTTCGTCGCCGCGGCCACCTGCTACCATGGGCGGCGACAACGATCGCACCCCCAGAGAAAGGCTGCCGCACATGCGTGACGAGACGCTGCACGTCCTCGTGTACCCGACCTGCTCCACCTGCAAGAAGGCACTCCGCTGGCTGGACGAGCACGGCGTCGCGCACGAGGACCGCGACATCAGGCTCCAGAACCCGACTGCCGAGGAGCTCGCCGCGTGGCACGCCCTGAGCGGCCTGCCCGCGAAGCGCTTCTTCAACACGAGCGGCACGCGATACCGCGAGCTCGGCGTGAAGGCGCGCCTGGACGCCGGCATGACGGACGAGGCGTGCTACGAGCTGCTCGCCACCGACGGCATGCTCGTCAAGCGCCCGATCGTCGTGGGACGCGACTTCGTCCTCGTGGGCTTTCGCGAGCCCGAGTGGGCGGCGCGGCTGCTCCAGTAGGGCTGCTCGGAGCCTTGCGCGCGACTGCGCCCGCACCGCGTGGGCGCGCGGCTAGCCGCGGAAGCCCGGGCGGAACGGCACCCCGAAGTTGCCGCCGACCTGCTGCTGGCCATGGCCGTGCCCGCCGCAGGCGTGCCCCGCGCCGTGGTCGTGGTGGCCGCAGTTCGCGAGGTCCTGCTTCGCGAGGGTGCCGGCCAGGAGCTTCTCCACGGCCTCGTCGGCGCTGCCGGCGTTGCCGGCGTAGAGGTCAAGCCCGGCCGCCGTGAGCGCGTTGACGGCGCCCTGGCCGATGCCGCCGCAGATGAGCGTGTCCACGCCGTTGCCGCGCAGCAGGCCGGCGAGCGCCTCGTGGCCGGTGCCGCCCGTGCCGCAGACCTGCGCGCTCACGACCTTGCCGTCCTGGACGTCATAGACCTTGAACTGCTCGGTGCGGCCGAAGTGCTGGAAGATCTGGCCGTCGTCATACGTGACTGCGATTCTCATGATGCGCTCCTCGTGTCGTGGTCGGCTCGGAGGCGGCGCACGCGCGCGCCTGGCGCCGC
>CACZRK010000139.1 GCA_902783515.1 uncultured Coriobacteriaceae bacterium
AGTCCGCCGCGTCCGACAAGGCCGCTGCCGGCTCCTACAAGGACGGCACCTACCAGGCGTCCGCCAAGGGCATCGGCGGCGACGTGCCCGTGACCGTGACGATCACCGACGGCAAGATCAGCGCCGTCGAGGTCGGCGACAACTCCGAGACCCAGGGCGTCGGCTCCAAGGCCATCGAGCAGCTGCCGGCCAAGATCGTCGAGGCCAACGGCACCGACGGCGTGGACGGCGTCTCCGGCGCCTCGGTGACCTCCAAGGCCATCTTCACCGCCGTGAACGACGCGCTCGACCAGGCGAAGGCGTAAGCCTCGCAAGAGCGTTCGAGCGAGCCGCCGAGGCATTGCGCCCGGGCGACATGCTCATGACACGTCAGGAGCCCGCGGGGAGTTCGTCTCCTCGCGGGTTCTTTTTGTCTCGCATGTATGTGCGCAGTCGGAAGCGAAGCGCAGACGGATCGGCGCATCAGGGTGACTCGAAGCGCCGGGTCAGCTGGCGACTGGCCACGGTTGAACGTGGAACTTGGCGCAGCCGCGCGTCCGTGTATGCGCCGCAAAGAAGGGGCCCGAGCATTACGAGCCGTCTCCCATTTCTTGGACGACAGGAAATGGGAGGCGGCTCGATGCTGCTCGGGCCCCTTAACGCATGGCAACGCACGCGGTGCGTGCAGGCAAAATGCCTCTGGCGGCTCGTCTCATGGTGCCCACTCGGCGGCACGCATGACCAGCGGTCGCTACACGGCGACGGCGGTGTGCGCCATGCCCTCGGCCTTCTCGACGATCTGAACGTTCGTGTGCAGAAGGGAGATCGGCAGGCTCTTGACATACGTGTTGATGACGTCGGTGATGGTGGTCGCGTCCTCCGGCTCGTCGGACTCAAGCCAGCTCTTGAGAATGCCCATCACGCCGCCCGCCAGGAAGAAGAAGTGGTAGACGAAGAGTTGCTGGTGGTCCTTGATCTCCTCGCGCTCATGGGCGGCCGCGATGTCGACCGCCTCCATGCAGGTCTGACGGATGACCTCCACGATGTCGTAGAAGAACGACGAGTCCCCGTTGGGACCCAGCACGATGGAGATGGACTCGCGGTTCTTGTCGATGTAGTCGACGATGTCGGCGAGGAGCGGCCGGTAGTTGCCGCTGCTGATCTCGGCCAGATGGGCGCGCACGATGGAGCGCACGACCTCGCAGCTGTCGGACTTGATCTGGTTGATCATGTCAAAGACGTCGCGGTAGTGCGAGTAGAACGTCGCGCGATTGACGTCGGCGAGCTCGGTGAGCTCGGTGACGGTGATGCTCTTCAGCGGCTTGTCGCGCAGCAGCGACATGAGCGCGTTCACCAGGCGGCCACGCGTGCGGCGAGAGCGCCGGTCCTGCTTCTGCGTCGGGGAGACGCCGAGCAGGGCAGTGGTCACCTTTGCGAAATCGGTCGTCGCCTTTGCGATCTCAGATGCCGTTGCGGTTGCGATGTCAGTCGTATTGGCAATATGTTCAAACATGTGTCTGGTCAGACCTCCCTATGCACTGTCAGACAGTGTATATCCCATCTGTGAAGAAATCAACAAATGACGATTAGTCATACGGATGTTGTTTAGAATACACATGTACCAAGGGGGTACGCTCTCTCTGAGCGGCAACCTAACGGGCGATCGGCGGGCAGGCGCACGCCGGCGGTCACGCGAGCGACCAGGGTCGCGCGCTCGCGCGCTCGCGTGTCAGAAGCGAACGGACGCGCGTCCCAGGCCAGGACGGCATGGGGCGCGCGCATGAGCGAGGAGGAACGGACGTCCGATGCTGAAGTTCTGCGAAAGGTTCCTGAGACATCGAAGGCTCGTGGTGGTGCTCTTCATCATCGCCGCCATCGCCGGCCTCATCGCGATCCCGCGGGTGAAGGTCGACTACAACATCGTTGACTACCTGCCCGAGGACGCCGTGTCCGTGCAGGCACTCCACACGATGGAGGACAACTTCGGCGGCATCCCGAACGCGCGCCTCTATGCGGAGGGGATCACGCAGGCCGAGGCCGACGAGCTCGCGACGAAGCTCGGGCAGATCGACGGCATCACGGACGTCATGTGGCTCGGCACGCAGGTCGACCTGAAGCAGCCGATCGAGGTTGCCGACCAGGACCTCGTGAACCACTGGAAGTCCGACGACGGTTACCTGTACCAGCTCACGCTGGATGACAACAAGGCGGCCGACGCCGCCGCGGCCGCGCGCTCGCTGGGCGACCAGGTGGGCGCGTCGCGCATCTCGCTGGGCGGCAGCGCCGTGGACATCGCCGACGCCCAGACCTCCACGGCCGTGGAGATCGTGTACATCCTCGCCGCGGCCATCGGCATCGTCATCCTCATCCTGGGACTCACCTCCTCCTCGTGGTTCGAGCCCGTCATCTTCCTGATCGTGATCGGCGTCGCCATCGCGCTCAACATGGGCACGAACCTGATCCAGGGCAAGATCTGCTTCATCACGCAGATATGCGGTGCAGTCCTGCAGCTGGCGGTCTCCATGGACTACGCCATCGTCATGCTGCACACCTTCCGCCGCCAGCAGCGCACGTACGCCGACCCGACGGAGGCAATGGCCCACGCCATGGTGAAGGGCTTCTCCGTCATCATCTCCAGCGCCGCCGTGACCTTCTTTGGCTTCCTGTCGCTGGCGGTCATGCGCTTCCAGGTCGGCCTGGACATGGGCATCGTCCTGGCGAAGGGCATCGCGTTCAGCTTCCTGTCCGTCATGTTCTTCATGCCGTGCCTGCTGCTGTGCTGCCTGAAGACGCTCGATCGCTTTGAGCACCGCAGCCTCATCCCGCCGTTCGACAAGTTCGCCCGCGGCTGCCAGCGCCTCATGGTGCCGCTTGCGATCATCGTCGTCCTCATCACCCCCATCGCCTACCTCGCGCAGGAGAACAACTCCTGGGAGTACGGCGCGTCCAACTTCGCCGCGCCGGGCAGCGAGACCCGCATCGAGGCCGACCGCATCAACGACGTCTTCGGCACGAACGAGAACTGGGTCGTCATGGTCCCGGAGGGGCAGTGGGGCAACGAGCAGGCGCTCATCGACGACCTGAAGAAGCTTGACATGATCAGCGGCGTGACGTCCTACATCACCGTGGCCGGCCGCGCGATGCCCGTGAACATCGCCGAGACCGCGCAGGGCGACACTGTGAGCCAGGTCATCAGCAACGGCTGGAGCCGCATCGTGCTCTCCACCGACGTGACCGGCGAGAACCAGCAGGCCTTTGACCTCGTCGAGACGGTCCGCAACCTCGCCCACGAGTACTACGGCGACAACTACGGCCTGGTGGGCACCCAGGTCTCCGTGTACGACCTGAAGGAGGTCGTGACCGCGGACACCCTGCGCGTCCAGCTGTTCTCGAGCGTCGCCATCGGCATCGTCCTGATGCTCATGTTCCGCAGCATCTCGATCCCGATCCTGACGCTTGCCGCCATCAAGATCGCCATCATGATCAACATGGCGTGCGCGTACTTCACCGGCACGACGATCGCCTACATCGGCTACCTGGTGATCGACGCCGTGCAGATGGGCGCGGCCGTTGACTACGCGATCATCTTTGAGCGCGAGTACTTTGACCGCCGCAAGCTGTACCTGCCGCGCGAGGCCGCCCGCTCCGCCGTCAAGCACTCCGCGCTGACGATCATGACGAGCGCCATGATCCTGACGCTCGCCGGCCTGGCGGTCAGCTGGATCTCGTCCAACCAGATCATCGCCGGCATCGGCGTACTGATCGGCCGCGGCGCGTTCGTCTCCATGATCATGATGTTCGTGTTCCTGCCCGGCCTGTTCACCGCGCTAGACTGGGTGGTGCGCCACACGACGATCCACATGCAGTACCTGCGCAAGGGCGAGACGCCGCCGACGCTCGAGTCCATCGGCCTGGTGCCGGAGGAGCCGCGGCAGCCGAGCAAGCGCCAGCTGCGCAAGCAGGCCCTGCTCGCCGCGCAGGCTGGCGGCGCCGCCGCGGGGACGCAGGCGACCGACGCCGGCGAGGCGA
>CACZRK010000140.1 GCA_902783515.1 uncultured Coriobacteriaceae bacterium
AGGGCTTGCCTCATGAGATGGGTCTTCAAGAACGCGACGCTGCTGGACGGCACCGAAGGCATGGTGCCGCGCGCCGGCTGCCGCATCGTCGTGCAGGACGGCAAGATTGCCGCCGTCGATCAGCTCGCCAGCGCGGACGGCACCGATCCCACGGACGACCTTGAGGAGAGCGCCGACACGCGCGTCTCCGACCTCGCGGGCGCCTACGTCGTGCCCGGCCTCATCAACCTGCACGTCCATCTGCCCGGCAACGGCCTGCCTCGCAGGCGCCAGTCGGACCCGGTGAAGGCGGCGCGCCTCGTCACCGGCAGCCCGGTCGGCCGGGCGCTCGGCATGCGCCTGTGCGAGTCGTACGCGCAGGCCGAGCTCATGAGCGGCGTCACGACCATCCGCTGCGTGGGCGGCCTCGCAGACTTTGACAGCAGGATCCGCGATCGCATCGACGACGGGAAGGCGCTCGGCCCGCGCATGCTCGTCTGCGACGAGGCGGTCTCGGTGCCCGGCGGCCACATGGCGGGATCGGTGGCCTATCCCGCGCGCGGCGTCGACGACGCCGTCGCGTTCGTCACCTCCACGCTCGCGCACGACCCCGACTGGATCAAGCTCATGATCACCGGTGGTGTGCTGGACGCGACGGTGCGCGGCGAGCCGGGGGTCATGCGCATGCCCGCGGCGTATGTCCGCGCGTGCTGCGACGCCGCGCACGAGGCGGGGCGGCGCGTCTGCGCCCACGTGGAGAGCACGGAGGGCGTCCGCGTCGCGCTCGAGGGCGGCGTTGACACCGTCGAGCACGGCGCCCCGCTTGACGACGACCTCGTCAAGCTCTTCCGCGCGCGCGGCGCGGCGGACGTGTGCACGCTCTCGCCTGCGGTGCCGTTCGCGATGTTCGGGCAGGACGTGACACACGTGAGCGACCTCGCGCAGTACAACGGCACCGTCGTCCTGGACGGGATCGTGTCGTGCGCGCGCACGGCACTCGCAGCGGGCATACCCGTCGGCCTGGGGACCGACACCGCCTGCCCGTACGTCACGCACTACGGCATGTGGCGCGAGCTCGTCTACTTCTGCCGCCTCGTCGGCGTCTCGCCCACGCGCGCCCTGCACGCCGCGACGCTCGGCAACGCGGAGATCCTCCGTCTCGCCCACGTGACCGGCAGCATCGAGGTCGGCAAGAGCGCGGACATGGTGGTCGTCCGCGACAACCCGATTGCCGACATGCGCGCGCTCCGCACGCTCGCGGACCCGCTGATGGTCGTCTTCCGGGGACACGTTCACCCGCGCCCGCGCGTCAGGCGCGACGCCGCCTGCGAGCGGCTGCTGGACGAGGGCATGGAGCGGCTGCTCGCCCACGGAGCCGGCGGCGACGGGGCGCGATGATGGCGACGTCCGACACGCGCAGGCGCGGCGGGCAGGTCGCGGTCGCGATCCTGCTCTGCTCGATGGCCTGCCTCGCCCCGACCCTCGTCCGCATGTCTGGCGAGGAGGCAGACCTCACGTGGTACTACGTCGCGCGGCTCGCCCAGATCGCCATGCTCGGCCTGCTGTGCCTGCGCGTCGCAAGGGGCCCCGCGCCCCGGCCGTCACGGGTCGCGCTTGCCGGGGGCGCCATGCAGACGGTAGCCATGGGCGCGCTCGCGCTCGTCATCGGCCATGACGTCGGCGCGCCGTCGCACGTCATGGCCGCCTGCGTCTACGGCGCGGGCATGGCGCTGCTCGTGATCGGCGCCGTCACGCACGTCGCGTCCTTTGGGTGGCGCACGACGCGGTGGGCGCTCCCCCTCTCCGCGGCCATCGGCCACGCGCTCTTCCTCGCCCTTGACCTGCTGCTCCCCAAGGGCGCCCTGCATGTCCCGCAGGCACTCGCGGCGGTCGCGGCGACGGCGCTCGCGTTGGCGGCCTCGTCGTGGCGCGCACGGGCGACCCTGGACGCGGACGACAAGGCGGGCTTGTCGGGCACCGCAGGCGCCGCGGTCAGCGAGGGCCAGGGCATGCGGGCCCTGATCGCGGCGGGCATGCGCGACGCCGATCGCGGCAGCATGGCGCTCTACATGCTCTGCCTCGTTGTCATCTCGTCGCTGTTCGGCGCCTGCTCGCAGGCGGCGGGCACGGTGAGCGGCCTCTTTGAGCCAGCGAGCACCGTCGTGACGATCACCGGGCTCGGCCTGATCGCGATCCTTGAGCGACACGCGGGCGTGCGGCGCTCCATCGCGACCCCGACGACGGTCATCGTCTTCGTGCTCTTCGCGAGCGGGCTGTCGCTCATCCCCCTCACGATGGAGCACGGCGTGCCGCCCGTCACGAGGGCGCTCGTGAAGGTCGCCTTCACCTGCTACTACTGCCTGCTGTGGCTTCACGCGATCAGGCGCTTTGACGGGCGCCCGCGCGCGACGGTGGTCGTGCTCGCGATCATCAGCGGCTCCGTCATCGCCAGCACGATGGCGGGACGCCTCGCCGTCAGCGTCGCGATGCACCTCAGCGCCTCGACGTCGGCGGTGCTGCTCGCGGTCGTGACGGCCGGCACGCTGCTGCTCACGCTCTCCTTGGGGGCGGTCGCCCTGGCCGCGATGCGTCACTCCGCGCCGATAGGCGCGTCCCAAGTCCCGCCGGGCGACGCACAGGCCGAGACGCGTGACGGCGCGCCCGTCGCCTCGCCTGATGACGACGAGAAGGCGCGGCCTGACGATGGCGACGCGCGTCCGACGCCAGCCGACGAGACGACGCGAACGGTTGCCGCCCTCACGGCACTGCTCCCCCCCATCGCCGAGGACCGCGGCCTGTCCGCGCGCGAGACGGAGGTGATCGCCCTGTACGCACACGGGCGGAGCGCGACCTACATTGCCGCTGAGCTTGACATATCCCCGCAGACGGTCAAGACCCACCTCAAGCGCGCCTATGCGAAGCTGGACGTCCACAGCCGGCAGGACCTGCTTGACCTGCTGTACGATCGCTCGCACAGCGACGGCGGCGCATGCGCGTCACCGGGGCGCGAGGACGCGGGCGGAGAGGACGGGCGGTCATGACGCGACATGACGACGCCGACATCCTGGACGTCGACCCGACCCTGGACCCCGGTCTGCTCGCGGGCGTCGAGGGCCTTGACGAGATACTCGCGAGCATCACCGCGCCCGCTGAGGGGTGGCCCGCCGAGGGACGCGGCGACGGCGAGCCGGGCGACGCCCCCTGCGCCGCGGCCGG
>CACZRK010000141.1 GCA_902783515.1 uncultured Coriobacteriaceae bacterium
CGCGGCGGCTCATCTCGGCGCCGCCGAGACGACCGGAGCACTGGTTGCGGATGCCGAGGGCGCCGGCCTTGCGGGCAGACTGGACGGCCTTGCGCATGGCGCGACGGAACGCGACGCGCTGCTCGAGCTGCTCGGCGATGCTCTGGGCAACCAGGGTCGCGTCGAGCTCGGGGCGCTTGATCTCGATGACCTCGACGTTGAGGTTGCCGCCGGTCACGCCGGCCACAGCCTCGAGGTCCTTGCGCAGGGTGTCGATCTCGGCGCCCTTGCGGCCGATCACGATGCCGGGGCGAGCGGTGAAGATGATGACCTTCACCTTGTCGCCGGCGCGCTCGATCTCGACGCGGGACAGCGCGGCGTCCTTCAGACGCTTCTCAAGATACGCGCGGATGTCCAGGTCGTTCTTCAGCGTGGTCTTGTAGTCCTTGCCGGCGTACCAGCGGGAGCGCCAGTTCTCGGTAGTTCCGAGGCGGAAACCAATAGGGTTGACCTTCTGACCCATCGAGACTACGCCTCCTTCCGAGGAGCGACGACAACGGTGATGTGGCTCGAGCGCTTGAGGATGCGCGCGGCGGAACCCTTGGCGCGAGGACGGATGCGCTTGAGGGTCGGGCCCTCGTCGACGTAGCACGTCTTCACGTACAGGTCGTCAGCGCGCATGCCGAAGTTGTTCTCGGCGTTGGCGATGGCGCTGTTGAGGACCTTCAGGATCGTCTCGGCGGCGTTGCGGTCGGAGAAGGCGAGGATGGTGCGAGCCTTGTCGACGTTCTTGCCGCGGATCAGATCGATGACGACGCGAACCTTACGAGGCGAGATGCGGACGTATCGAGCGACCGCGCGCGCCTCAACAACCTGCTTGTTCTCTTCAGTCATTCCTATTTGCCCTTACCTTCCGAATGGCCACGGAACGTACGAGTCGGCGCGAACTCGCCCAGCTTGTGCCCCACCATGGACTCGGTGACGTACACCGGGACGTGCTTGCGGCCATCGTGAACGGCGATCGTGTGGCCGACCATCTCGGGGAAGATCGTCGAGGAACGCGACCAGGTCTTGACGACCTGCTTGTCCCCAGACTCGTTCATCGCAACGATGCGGCTGAGGAGCCGTGCCTCGACATAGGGCCCCTTCTTGAGGCTTCTGCTCATAAGCTAAATCTCCTTTAAGATTTACTTCTTGCGACGACGGATGATCAGGCGGTTCGAATACTTCTTGCGATCACGCGTCTTGTGGCCCTTGCTGTTCACGCCCCACGGGCTGACAGAGTTGCGGCCAGAGGTGTGGTTCTTGCCCTCGCCGCCGCCGTGCGGGTGGTCGACCGGGTTCATGGCCGTACCACGGACGGTCGGGCGGATGCCGAGCCAGCGGCTCCGGCCGGCCTTGCCGATGGACACGTTGGCGTGCTCGGCGTTGCCGACCTCACCGATCGTGGCGCGGCAGGTCAGGAGCACGCGGCGCATCTCGGAGGACGGCATGCGCAGGCTCGCGTACTTGCCCTCCTTGCCCATCAGCTGGATGGACGTGCCGGCGGAGCGGGCCATCGCGGCGCCCTTGCCCGGCTTGAACTCCACGGCGTGGATCAGGGTACCCACGGGGATGTTCTCAAGCGGCAGGCAGTTGCCGGGCTTGATGTCGGCCTCGGGGCCGCTCATCACGACGTCGCCGAGCTTCAGGCCCTTCGGGTGCAGGATGTAGGCCTTGGCGCCGTCCTCGTAGTGCAGCAGCGCGATGCGCGCGGAGCGGTTCGGGTCGTACTCGATCGTCGCGACGCGAGCCGGCACGCCGTCGTGCTGACGCTTGAAGTCGATGATGCGGTACCGACGCTTGGCGCCGCCGCCCTGGTGACGCACAGACACGTGGCCGTGGTTGTTACGGCCGCCCTTCTTGCTCAGTGGCGCAAGAAGCGGCTTGTACGGCCTGTCGGTCGTGACCTCGGAGCGGTCGGTGACAGACATGTGTCGCCTACCGTTCGTGGTCGGCTTGTATTGCTTGACTCCCATTACTTCTCCTCTCGTCCGATTGCCAGCGAGCACATGGGAGAGAGGGTAACCTCGTGCTCGTGACGCCGGACAACAACGGTTCCGGGTGTATCCATATAACACCCGACACAAAATAAGAGCACCGGAGCTTACGCACACTCCGGTGCCTTTGTGCCAAAAGAAAGGGAAACGCGAACGCTACGCCTGCTTGCCGAAGATCTCGATGCTCTCACCCTCGGCGATGGTGACGACCGCCTTTTTCCAGGTGCGAGTATAGCCGGGCTGCATACGGACGCGCTTCGGCTTCGGCTTAACCCACAGCGTATTCACACGCTTCACATGCACGCCGAAGATCTCCTCAACGGCACGCTTGATCTGGGGCTTGTCAGCCGTGCGAGCCACCTCAAACGTGTACTTGTTCATCTCCATCTTGTCAAAGGCGGCCTCGGTGACGACCGGTCGGACAATGATGTTGCGCGGATCGTAGATGTTAGACATTACGCCAGCACCTCCCCGAGGCGAGTCGCGACGGGCTCGGACAGCACGAGCACGTTGTTGTCGAGCATGAAATAGGTGTCGATCTCACGGTCGAAGAGCACCGTGACGGACGGGATGTTGCGGAAGGACAGCGCCGCGTCGATGGCGCCCTCGGGCAGCACGATCGTGACGCGCTTGTCGGCGATGCCGAGGTCCTTCAGGAACTTCACGGCGTCCTTCGTGCGGGGCTTCTCGAACGGGAACGCGTCGATCACGAGCAGCTCGTTGTCAGCCTTCTTGGCGGACAGGGCGCTGCGCATGGCGAGCTTGATCTCCTTCTTGTTCATGCTGAAGGAGTGGTCGCGCGGGGTCGGTCCGAAGACGACGCCGCCGCCGCGCCACTGCGGGGCACGGATCGAGCCCTGACGGGCGCGGCCGGTGCCCTTCTGGCGCCACGGCTTCTTGCCGCCGCCGCTGACCTCGTGGCGGTTCTTCACCTTGTGCGTGCCCTGACGGTCCTTGGCCATCAGGTAGCGCACGCACTGGTGCATCACGGGCACGTTGGGAACGATGCCGTACACGGCGTCGTTCAGCTCGAGATCGCTGACCTTCGCGCCAGCGATGTTCTTGACTTCAATGGTAGACATTGTCTATCTCCTTCAGGCCTTATGGACGAATTCCACCAGGGCCCGTTAAGCCATGCGGACGATGACGAGGCCGTTCTTGGCACCGGGCACGGCGCCCTTGACCAGGATGAGGTTCTGCTCCTCGTCCACGCGCACGACCTGAAGGTTGCGGACGGTCACGCGGTCGTCACCCATGTGGCCAGGCATCTTCACGCCCTTGTGGACGCGGCTCGGCGTCGAGCACTGACCGATGGAGCCGTGCTGACGGTAGTTGTGCGAGCCGTGCGTCTTGGGGCCGGCGTTGAAGTTCCAGCGGCGAATCGTGCCCTGGAAGCCCTTGCCCTTGGAGCGACCGGTGACGTCGACGAGCTTGCAGTCGGCGAAGTTCGCGACGGTGACGGTCTCGCCGCACTCGTGGCTCTCGCCCTCCGGCACGTGGACCTCGCGGAGATAGCGAACCGGGGTCACGCCCGCCTTGGCGAAGTGACCGCGCATCGGCTTGGTGACATTCTTGATCTTGATGTCGCCGAAGCCGATCTGAACGGCGCAGTACCCGTCAGATTCCTTCGTCTTGACCTGCGAGATAGCGCAGGGGCCGGCCTGGATGACGGTGACGGGCACGACGTTGTCGTTGTCGTCCCACACCTGGGTCATCCCGATCTTGCGGCCGAGAATCGTATTGATCATGACAATCCTCACCTCGAGCGGTCATGGAACCTTGGGAGGGCCCTTCCCTCCCTATCCAGCGGACCGCGACCTATGCGTGCCATAAAAAAAGGCACAGCTGGAGTATCTTACCGTACTCCAGCTGTGCCGATCAATGACGCCTAGAGCTTGATCTCAATATCCACTCCCGCGGGAAGGTCAAGACGCATGAGCGAGTCGACGGTCGAGGGGGTCGGGTCAAGAATGTCGATGAGACGCTTGTGCGTGCGCATCTCAAACTGCTCGCGGGAGTCCTTGTTCACGTGCGGCGAGCGGATGACCGTGTAGAGCTTGCGCTCCGTGGGCAGCGGGATCGGACCGGAGACGCGGGCGCCCGTCTGCTGGGCGGTGTCGATGATCAGCTTGCTGGACTGGTCCACGACCTCGTGGTCAAAGCCCTTCAGACGGATCCTGATCTTCTGGGAAGCCAACTTGTTACCTCCAAAACGAGAGGGGGCGCGTCTGCGCGCGCACGCGTTCGCGCGCCCCCGGTGCAATCGTTACCATCCTGCGGCGCGTGGCGTTAGTTGGTGCCAGCCTTCGCCTTGATCTCGTCCGCGATGTTCTTCGGGACGGGCTCGTAGTCGCTGAACTGCATGGTGTACACGGCGCGGCCCTGGGTGGCGCTGCGCAGGTCGGTCGCGTACCCGAACATCTCGCCCAGCGGCACCTTGGCGCGGATGACCTTGGCGTTCTTGCGGTCCTCCATGCCCTCGATCTTGCCGCGGCGGCTCGACAGGTTGCCCATGACGTCGCCCATGTACTGCTCGGGAGTGACGACCTCGACGGCCATGACGGGCTCGAGCAGGATCGGGTTGGAGCGGCGCAGGGCCTCCTTGATCGCCATGGAGCCCGCGATCTTGAAGGCGGCCTCGGAGGAGTCGACCTCGTGGAAGGAGCCGTCGATCAGCTCGACCTTGATGTCCTCGGTCGGGTAGCCGGCGATGACGCCCGTCTGGAGCGCCTCCTGGATGCCCTTGTCGATGGACGGGATGAACTCCTTGGGGATGACGCCGCCGACGATCTGGTTGTCAAACTCGTAGCCGGTGCCTGCGGGCAGGGGCTCCATGTTGATGACGCAGTGACCGTACTGGCCGTGACCGCCGGTCTGGCGGACGAACTTGCCCTCGACGTTCTTGACGGCCTTGCCCGCGGTCTCGCGGTACGCGACCTGGGGCTTGCCGACGTTGGCATCCACGCGGAACTCGCGCATGAGGCGGTCGACGATGATCTCCAGGTGCAGCTCGCCCATGCCGGCGATGATCGTCTGGCCGGTCTCCGGGTCGGTGTGCACCTTGAAGGTCGGGTCCTCCTCGGCGAGCTTCATGAGGCCGAGCTCGAGCTTGGTCTGCTCGTCCTTGCTCTTCGGCTCCACGGCGACGTCGATGACGGGCTCCGGGAACTCCATCGACTCGAGGACGATGGGGTTGTTCTCGTCGCACAGCGTGTCGCCCGTGGTCGTGTTCTTGAGGCCGACGACGGCCACGATGTCGCCCGTCGCGCAGCTGTCGCGATCAACGCGGTCGTTCGCGTTCATCTCAAGGATGCGGCCGATGCGCTCGCGGTTGTCCTTAGAGGAGTTGTACGCGTAGGAGCCGGCGTCGAGCGTGCCCGAGTAGACGCGCAGGTACGTCAGCTTGCCGACGTACGGGTCCGTCATGATCTTGAACGCCAGGGCCGCGAAGGGTTCCTTGTCGGACGGCTTGCGGAAGATCTCCTCGCCCGTCTTGGGATCGGTGCCCTTGGTGTCCGGCACGTCAAGCGGGCTCGGCAGGTAGTCGATGACGCCGTCGAGCAGCTCCTGGATGCCCTTGTTCTTGTAGGAGGAGCCCACGAAGACCGGGTGCAGCTTGCAGGCGAGCGTGCCCTTGCGGATGGCGGCCTTCAGCTTGTCGACCGGGATCTCCTGCTCCTCCAGGACCATCTCCATGAGCTCGTCGTCAAAGTTCGCGGCCTCGTCGAGCAGCTCGGAGCGGTGCAGCTGGGCGTCCTCGGCGAACTCCTCGGGGATCGCGTCCATCTTCTCGGGGAAGATCATCCCCTTGGCGTCCTCCTTGAAGTCCCACGCCTCCATGGTGACGAGGTCGATGAGGCCCCAGAAGTGGTCCTCGGCGCCCATCGGCATCTGGACGGCGATGGCCGGGGCGTCAAGACGGTCGTGCATCGTCTCGATGGCGGCGAAGAAGTCGGCGCCGACGCGGTCGTACTTGTTCATGTACGCGATGCGCGGCACGCCGTAGGTCTCGGCCTGACGCCACACGGTCTCGGACTGCGGCTGCACGCCGGCGACCGCGTCGAAGACGGCGACGGCGCCGTCGAGGACGCGCAGGGAGCGCTCGACCTCAACGGTGAAGTCAACGTGGCCGGGGGTGTCGATGATCTGGACGCGGTGATCCTTCCAGTAGCACGTCGTGGCGGCGGAGGTGATGGTCACGCCGCGCTCCTGCTCCTGGACCATCCAGTCCA
>CACZRK010000142.1 GCA_902783515.1 uncultured Coriobacteriaceae bacterium
GATCCCGACGTTCGGGAGGATTTGAGCGGGCCGCCGGGACAGTCTCGCGCGAATCGGAGTGCTCCCATTCGCGCACGCGTGCGTTCGGGAGCACTTTCGGCACAGGTTCGCACGAATGGGAGACCCCCGAGCGAGCCCCCGCACCGTCATCGGCGCCGCGGAGGCTCCCATTCGTCAAAGGCTGTACCTGCGCCCCCGCAAAACCCTCCCGAACGCACGTTTCTGTCCCGCCAGAGACTCCCATTCGCACGAAACCGTCCCGACCGCCCGCGCACCCTGCTCGGAATGCTCCCATTCGCACGATCCCGTCCCCCACCCACCCCACGCGGCTCGTCCCTCGCCCATTCTGTCATTCAGCCGTCTTTCCCCGAGATTCGGCGATCGCGCTGCCGGCGGGTCCCGCCGCTGCTACCATCTGCACCAAGGCGCGTCGCAGGACGGCGGATCGCGACGCGCGCCCGACCGTGACATCGGTCCGTGGGGCCGCGGCTCCCGCGGCTCCCAGAGAGGAAGCCAGCCATGCAGATCGACACCATTTCCATCATCGGACTCGGTGCGCTCGGAACGATGTACGCGGACTTCCTGACGCGCGCCATGCCGCCTGCGTCCATCCGCGTGATCGCCGACGAGGCGCGCCGGACGCGCTACGAGCAGGCCAACCTCACCTGCAACGGGAAGCCGTGCTCCTTTGACTACGTCGATCCCGCGATGACGGGCGACCCCGCCGACCTCGTGATCTTCGCGGTCAAGTACCCGGCGCTCGCGCAGGCGATGGACGACGCCGCCAACCAGATCGGACCGGACACGGCCATCCTCTCCGTCATGAACGGCATTGCCAGCGAGGAGGAGCTCGCGCAGCGCTTCGGCGTCGAGAAGGTCCTGCTCGCCGTCGCGCAGGAGATGGACGCCGTGCACGAGGGCGCGACGACCACGTACACGCGCTTCGGCCGTCTCGCGCTCGGCATGCCGACCGTGGACGACGAGGCGACCTCGCAGGCGCTCTCCGACCGTCTCGACGCCGTTGAGGACCTCTTCTACGACGTGGAGCTCCCGTTCTTCGAGCCCGCCGACATCCGCAAGCAGCTCTGGAGCAAGCTCATGTGCAACGTGGGCATCAACCAGGCGTGCATGGTCTTCAACTGCGATTACGGCGGCGTCCAGCGGGGCGGGATGGCGCGCGACAACATGCTGGGCGCCATGCGCGAGACCGCCGCGGTCGCCAGGGCCGAGGGCATCGACCTCACCGAGAAGGACATCGACGGCTGGAAGCACGTGCTGGACACGCTGAGCCCGGAGGGCAAGCCGTCCATGAAGCAGGACGCCGACGCGCATCGGCCCAGCGAGGTGGAGCTGTTCGGCGGCACCGTCTGCCGCCTCGGCCGCGCGCACGGCATCCCCACGCCCGTCAACGACGCCTTCGTGAAGCGCATCACCGAGATGGAGAGCAGGTACTAGCATTAGCGCCGTCACTCGTGCCAGCGCCGACGCCGACGCGGCGCGCGGGACCATCGCGCGGCAGGCGCCGACGCGCGCGACGCTCGCCGCGTACTGCGTGGGACTCTCGTTCGATGAGCGTAGCTCGTCTTGACCTCAACCTCTGCATCGGGTGCCGCAACTGCGTGAACCTCTGCCCGATGGACGTCTTCTACTTTGACGAGGCCGCGAACAAGTCGGTCATGGCGTATCCGGAGAACTGCCAGAGCTGCGCGCAGTGCTACCTGCACTGCATGGGCGGCTCGCTGACCATGAGCACGCTGCGCGCCGGCTATGCTATGAGCGGCGGCCGCGGGCTGCGCACCTTCCCCAACCAGACCGAGCTCTACAAGGCCGAGGAGACCGGCGGCTGGGGAGGACGCTAGGCAAGCAGCCGAGCTGTCAGACATGTCAAATGCCACAGGGGCACCCGGGGTTATCATCACCTTGGGCGCCCCTTTCGCTATGGCGGGAAACGCGTGTGCTAAAAGGGCGTGCGGTGCCGTGTCCCCGTGACATCGGCATCCGGGCTGCCTCAGCATGGCCGCAGCCTGTGGCGCCCGCTACCGCACGACCTGATCCTCGACCATGTCTATCGGGAAAAGGAGCGGCCCCCTTTTCCTATTAGCCGCCGTCTGCAGCTGGCAGGGCTTCGAACGACGCGGGGCTCTTGGGGCGGACTTCGCACAGCTTGCCTATCTGAGAACAGAACTACGCACAGCTTGGCTTTTCGGGGGCGAAACTCCGCACAGCTCATTTCTGAAAAGGAAAACCGCAGGTCGTTTTCGGGTGGAGTGAAGCTGTGCGTAGTTCGGGGCCGGAAACCGCAAGCTGTGCGTAGTGTTGAGCGACAGAACGCAAGCTGTGCGTAGTTTTCGGAGAGGAAAGGGGCTGCACCCTTCTTCCCACTGGCGGCGTCGGTCTAATGGATGAAGAACTTGTTCGGCATGCGCACTCCGCAGTCGAAGCAGACTCCCTCGCCGTCATCGAAGCAATAGACA
>CACZRK010000143.1 GCA_902783515.1 uncultured Coriobacteriaceae bacterium
GTCGGGCGCGCCGCGCGCCCTGCGTCAGGCGGCCGCCCCGGCGTCGCCCAGCGTCGCCGCCAGCGCGGCGCGTCGGCTATCGCAGCACGTTGAACCAGATCAGGTAGGCGATCAGCACGACGAACGCGACGGCCAGCACCCCGATGACGATCTTCTGCACGCGCGGCATCGGCTCCAGGTCGTCCAGCGAGTAGTCCGGGTGCTCCCGCTCGCGCCGCCGCTCCTCCTTGCGACGCTGGCGCTCGGCATAGTACGCCGCGTCCTCCTGCGCGAGACGCTGCTGCTTGCGCAGCCGCTCCAGCTCGCGCCTGTCCTGCTCGTCGCGCTGCTGCTGCTCGGCAGCGGCCTTCTGGGCGCGCAGCCGCTCCAGCTCCTCGCGCTCCTCGTCGGTCAGGGACGAGTTCCCGTCACTCATCGCATGCCCCCTCTTCGCGTTTGCGTCGCACGTCGCCGCCACGGCGGCCTGCCTAGCAGGATACCCCAACGCCCGATGCCCGGTCGCCTTACGGGAGGATCTCCCAATACACGAGGTTCAGGCAGACAGCGAGCGCACTGGCGAGCATCGCGAGCGCGAGCGTCACCTGGCGTCGCGTCGCGCACGTGCCGCGCAGGCGCGTCACGACCACCCAGAGGGCGACGAGCACGCAGAGGGCGACGTAGGCGGCGTTCAGGACCTCGACGACGGGGATCAGCGCGAGGATCGTCGCCTTGCCCCCTATGATGACGCCTGCCGTCCACCCGAGCGCGAGCAGCGTCGCGACGGCCAGCAGCAGGCAGGAGGCCTGGCCGCGCCAGCGGCGGCGACGCGCGCGAGCCCGGACGAGCCCGACGACGCCGACGACGGCATACCCCAGCGACGCCGCGGCCGCCAGCCCCGCGCCGATCGTCAGCGCCCACTCGAAGGCGAGCCTGGACGTGGGGACCTTCACGTAGTCCGCGGTCGCGCGGGAGAACTCCTTGCCGTTCGCGAGGCTCACATGGAACCGATACGGGTCGTTGCCGGCGGGCTCCTCGGTCACGTAGGCCCCATGGCCGAGCGAGGTCGCCTGCTCGCCGCCGATGGTCCCGTCCTTGGTGATGCGCACGACCACGCGGTCGATCGCCGTCAGGACGCGCAGCGGGCCGTGCGAGGGCAGGCCGACGTCCTGATAGACGCCGTCCCAGTCGGTCTCCCCGGCCTGCACCTGCGCGCTGGGCGCGGGCGACGTCGCGCGACGCGCGTCCTCGCTCGCCATGAGCGCCTCGGGCGTCGCCGACGGGCCGAGCGCGCGCCCGGCGATGCCCTGCGCGAAGCCCGCGCGACCGGACTCGCCCACGATCACGATGGCGGCGGAGCCCGTCTCGCGGTCCAGGTACACCGCGCAGGTCGTGCCCGACGTCGCGTCCGTGATGCCGACGGCGTCCGGGCGCAGCGACAGCGCGAACAGGCCGTGCGCGACGCGACGCGTGCCCAGCCCCGGGTAGGTCCGCGTCGTCTCGAAGAACTGGTCCAAGACGGCGTCCGACGAGAACACGCCCTCCATCTGCGACGATCCCACGAGCGCGCTGACGAGCTTGATCATGTCCGAGACGCTGCCCACGCACGTCACGGCGGCGCCGTCCATGGAGCCCGCCGTGAAGCTCAGGTCCTCCACCGCCGTGCCGGCAAGGACGCCGGCAAGGCGCGTGATCAGGCTGTCGGAGCTCGGCTCGCTCGCGAGCGACGACGCGACGCGCGCCGTGCGCTCGTCGGAGGACTGGCGCATGCGCGCGGTGGAGACGCCCACGGCGACGGCCGTGTCGTCCATGCCGAGCGGGGTCAGGATGTTATCGACGATGTAGGCGCAGATGTCCTCGCCCGTGACGCCCTCCACGATGGCGGCCGCCAGCGCGACGTCGTACGACGAGTACGACACGACGCTGCCGGTCTGGTACGCGGCGCTCACCTGATAGCGCGCAAGCGACTCGGTCGCCGAGGTGCCCGCGTAGGTGGCGGGCAGCGTGCCGATCGCGCTGACGTTCAGGCCCGTCGTGTGGTTCATGAGGTCGAGCATCGTGACGCCCGCGTACCCACTGGGCAGCGTGACGCCCGCCGGCAGCTCCGAGCGCACCGGCGTGCTCAGCTCGATCTGCCCCGACTCCACGAGGCGCATGACGCTCAGCCAGACGAGCAGATCGGAGCACTTGCCCCAGTCGTACGTCTCGTCCTCGTACTCAACCGACTCGCCCGTTGAGA
>CACZRK010000144.1 GCA_902783515.1 uncultured Coriobacteriaceae bacterium
CACACGTCCCACACCTTAGCCCATGCTCGGTCGCGCGAAGCGAACTCGACCGAAACACCGCGCAGGATGAGGCCGAACAGCACGAGCATGATCGCCAGGTAGAAGCCGGAGAAGCTCGTCGCGTAGGCCGCGGGGAACGCCGCGAACAGCGCGCCGCCGGCCGTGAGCAGCCAGACCTCGTTGCCGTCCCACACCGGGCCGATCGCGCGGCGGACGATCGCGCGCTCCTCCTCGTCCTTCGCGAGGAACGGGTACAGCACGCCCGCGCCCAGGTCAAAGCCGTCAAGCACGAAGTATCCCGTCATGAGGACGGCGATGAGCACGAACCACAGGATTCCGAGCGTCGTCATGTCCGTTACGCCTCCTTCGTGGTCGTCTCGTCGGCAGCGGCAGCGGCGCCCTGCGCGGACGCGACCGTCTCGACGGCATGCGCGCCGTCACCAGCCGCGGCACCCTGCGCGGCAGCCGCCACGGCGCCGTCAGCGCCGGCAGCACCGGCAGGCAGGAACGCCTCCGGGCCGGCCTTGATCGTCTTCAGCGTCATGCGCAGCCAGCCGGCGTACAGGACGACGTAGATGACGGCAAACAGGACGAGCGTGATGAGGAGCTGCGTCGCGTCGACGGACTGCGAGATTGCGTCGACGGTCTTGAGCTCGCCCCACACGATCCAGGGCTGGCGGCCGAACTCGGCGGTGATCCAGCCGCACTCGATGGCGACGATCGGCGCGATCCAGCCGAACATCATGATGCGCAGCGGCCAGCGCTTGCCGGCGAGCTTCCCCTTGATCTCCAGGACGCCCAGGATGAGCACGATCACGATCACGCCGAACAGCGCCACCATCAGGTGGTAGGTCTGGAAGATGGTGTTCACGCCCTGCGGCTGCTCGTCCTGCGGGATGTCGTTCAGGCCCGGGTAGGGACGGGAGAAGTCAAAGCTCGCCAGGAACGACGTGCCGCCCGGGATCGCCAGGGAGTGCGTCTCCTGGTTCGCCTCGTCCACGAAGCCGAACAGCGAGAGCTCCACGGGGCCGGTCTCGTACTGGCCCTCCATCGCGGCGAGCTTGCTCGGCTGGTTATCGGCGACCTCGACGGCCTGCATGTGCGCGGCCGGGAGCATGAGGACGGTGGTGACGATGCCCACGATCACGCCGATGCGCAGCAGGCGGTCGGCCGCGCGGGCGCTGCGGCCCTTCAGGCGGTAGTACGCGCCCACGGCGATGGCCACGAAGGCGCCCATGATGAGCAGGGCGACCACGGTGTGCAGGTAGCGCTGCAGCGTGGAGTGGTTGGCGGCGGCCTCCAGGAAGCTCGTGAGCACCGCCCTGCCGTCCACGACCTCGTAGCCCGCCGGGGTCTGCATCCACGAGTTGGCGATGATGATCCACAGCGCGGACAGGCAGGAGCCGAGCCACACGAGCCAGGCGCTCACCGTGTAGAAGCGCTTGGAGACGCGCGTGCGCCCGAAGAGCAGCACGCCCAGGAAGACCGACTCCAGGAAGAACGCGAACAGCGCCTCGGCCGCCAGCGGCGCGCCGAAGATGTCGCCCACGAACCGCGAGTAGTCGGCCCAGTTGGTGCCGAAGGAGAACTCCATCGTGATGCCCGTGGCCACGCCGACCGCGAACGTCCCGGTGAAGATCTTCAGCCAGAACCGCGAGAGCGCCTCGTCATGCGGGTCGCCCGTCTTCGCCGCCCTCCCGACAAGGATGGCCATGATGAGGCCGAACCCCACCGAGAGCGGCACGAACAGGAAGTGATAGCAGGCCGTGAACGCGAACTGCAGCCGCGCGAGCGTGGCTGGGTCGCTGAATGCCTCCATGCGCTCCCCCCTCCCCTCTTCCGCGCCCCGCACGCTGCGGGACGCCCAGCCGCCAGCAGGCGGCACCGATACGCCGTGGGCCCCGCGCCGCGTCGCGCCCCGGTGGCATGCCGTCGGGGCGCGTCACGGTGATCCCTCTGCCTGGGCCCACCCATCATCGGAAGAATAGCGCATTTGGTTACTAGGATTAGCCACAGCGAAGGAATTTGTAGTACGTTGTATCGATAGTCGACGAACGGTCATGCCTGACGCAGCGGCGCCGACGGCGACGGGGCGCGCGTCGCGCACCGCGGTGTCCCGCGCGCCGCGATGCCCCCCCCACGCGCCCGCTCACCCGAAGACCCGAGACAGGAGAGGCAAGATGTTCGATAAGGCCGTGCTCGCGCTGCCGCACGCCCGGCGCGTCCTCGCGCTGCTGATGGTCGCGTCGGTGCTGGAGGCGCTCGCGACGATGGCCGAGGCCTGGGGGCTCGCTTGCGCGATCGACGCGCTGTGGGGCGGGGCCGCCGCGCTCGACGCCGCCGTGGTCGCGC
>CACZRK010000145.1 GCA_902783515.1 uncultured Coriobacteriaceae bacterium
CGGGCCGTGTCGGGATCGCAGCCGCGGGCGCAGGCGCAGGCGCGGGTGCGACGGACGAGGCGGCGGAGACAGCAGGGGCGGAAGGCGCGGGGGCGGGGGCGGCGGTCACGACGCCGCCAGCCTGCAGCGTGGCCACGACCTTCTCGAGATGCGAGACGCGCTCGGCGAGCGCCTCGACCGTGAGGTCACCGGCGGGGCGCGCCATCCGCGTGAGCGCGACCTCAAGCGAGAGGCGCTGGTCAAGCGAGGCGTTCAGGCGGTTCTCCAGCTGGCCGAGGATGTCGAGCATGCGGGCGAGCCGATCGGTTCCGCCCACGGTCACGGCGAGGGAGGCCATCTCGTCAGGCTCGTTGTTGGTGGAGAGCACGTCGGCGCTCGGGCCGGTGACGCTCACGACGTAGAGATCGCGCACGAAGGCGGTGAGGTCGCGGGCGTACTGGATGATGTCCGTGCCGCGGTCGGCGAGCTCGGCGACGCGCCGGAAGCAGTCGGCCACGTCGCGGCTCGCGATCGAGCGGACCATGTCGGCGAGCGCGTCGTCGGACACCTCGCCAAGCACGCTCTGCGCGTCAGCGGTGCGGACGGCGCCGTCACCGAACACGGAGAGCTGCTCAAGCATGGAGAGAGCGTCGCGCATGCCGCCGCGAGAGTGACGCGCGATCAGCTCGAGCGCCTCGCGGTCGGCGGCAAACCCCTCGCGGGCGCAGACGTCGGCCAGGCGCCCCTCGATCTCCTCGGTCGCGATGCGGTGGAACTCCAGGCGCTGGCAGCGGGACTGGACGGTCTCGGGAATCTTGAGCGGGTTGGTCGTGCACATGACGAACACGACGTGCGCCGGCGGTTCCTCCAGCGTCTTGAGCAGCGCGTTGAAGGCCGAGGGCGAGAGCATGTGCACCTCGTCGATGATGTAGACCTTGTAGCGGCCGACCGTCGGGGCGAACGCGACGCGGTTGATGATCTCCTCGCGCACGTTGTCCACGCCGGTGCGTGACGCCGCGTCAAGCTCGTACACGTCGGGATGCGTGCCTGCGGCGATCTGCCGACACTGCTCGCATGTGCCGTCGGGATCGGGCGTGGGACCGTGCTCGCAGAGCAGCGCCTTGGCGAGCAGGCGCGCCGTGGTCGTCTTGCCGGTGCCGCGCGGGCCGCAGAACAGGTAGGCGTGCGCTTGGCGACCCTCCGCGAGCGCATTGCGCAGCGTGGCGACGATGTGCTTCTGGCCGACGACGTCATTGAACGTCTGCGGGCGATACTTGCGATACAGAGACTCCATGCGCGGCTCCCCTCGTCCTTCGTCTGTCCCTCAGTGTACGGCAGCGCGCGACGGGGGTGTGGGGCGCGCGGGCGGCACAATCAAACGAGGAGAAGTCCGCGGGCGGAGCGACGAGCGGCGGGGACGCTGGCGCCGGGGGCGCCGATGCCGGGCGCGCCGATGCCGAGAGACGGCGGCGCACCCGTGGCACGAGGGCGGCGTGGAGGGCTGGACACCCGGCCGCACGCGCGCCGTTTAAAAAGGGCGCGCGTGCGCGCGAGCCTAGTCCGCGTAGTGCTTCGCCCGGTACGCCTCGTGCTCCTCGGCCTCATCGACCACGACGTCCACGTCCTCGCTCGCCTCGGCCAGGTCGGCGAGGCCGGCCTCCTCGCGGCGGTCGGCAGCGGTGTCCTCGGCAGCGGCGCTGGTCTCGGCGGCCTCCACCTGCGCGACCGTCTCGCCACGCGCGGCTGCCTCGGCGGCGGCGCGCTTCTTGGCGCGAGAGGCGAGCGCGGCCTTGATGACGCCGATGATGGTCGGCAGCAGCGAGATGAGCAGGATCGCGACGATGACCCACTCGAAGTGCGTCTGCATGAACGGCACGTTGCCGAAGAAGTAGCCGAGCAGCGTGAACAGCGACGACCAGGTGAGGCCGCCCAAGATGTCAAACGGCACGAAGCGGTTGTACTTCATGTGGTTGAAGCCGGCCATGAAGGGCATGAACGTGCGGATGAACGGGAAGAACCGACCGAGGAAGACGGCCAGGGGGCCGTACTTGTCGATCATGGCCTGCGTCTTGGCGATGCGCTCGGGCGTCATGGCCTTGATCTTGCCGGAGTCCAGGATGCGCTTGCCCAGGAAGTGGCCGATCCAGTAGTTGCTCTGGTCGCCGATGATCGGCGCGGACCACACGACGAGCAGCAGCGGCAGCAGCGGGATGCTGTTGCCCGAGCCGGCGATGGTGCCGACGGCGAACAGCAGCGAGTCACCCGGCAGGAACGGCATGATGACGACGCCGGTCTCGATGAACAGCACGAGCCAGATGGGCGCGAGGATCCAGATGGCTCCGATCTGCTCGATCCAGCCATTCAGAATCGCAAGAGGATTTTGCAGGAAGTCGATAAAGAAGTGAATTATGCTCATGGCAATATAATCCTTGTGCTCGATGGCCTCGGGGACACCTCGGGGCGCGCCAACCCGCGCCGTGCCCGGGCGGCGGCGCGCACAGGCGTCATGGGTGGGGGCAGGCACACAAAAGCGGCCCGTATGGATCCGGGCGCTCGCCAGGGGGCGCTTATGGCTGCTACCTCCCGGTCCTGACCAAATTCACGCCATAGCGCCGCCCGAACCCATACGAGCCGCTGGGGTGCAAGTATACAGGGCAGACGAACGAGGTCGGGCGCAAGTCGGCCGCGGCGTTGGAATCCATCGTATGGACGGAAACGCCCGCCGGAGGCGCAGGGGCGTGGGCGCGGAGGACGCGATGGTCGCGATGGTCGCGAGGGTCGCGCGCCACAACGCTCTTACAGCAGCCGCCACCAGGGCAGGCGCTCGCGCTCGCCCGGCTTGTAGAAGTCGGGCCGGTGACGCAGGAACCGCCAGCGACACACGAGGACGATCCCGAGCGCGGCGATGGACACGACCGCGAAGCCGCCGGACAGGTCCATCACGAACGCGTTGCCGTCCGCCCACGCGTACACGATGCCCAGCATGAAGAACATCGAGAGCAGGATCGTGACGACGCCGAACACGCGGATGAGCAGCTCCTTGGCGCGATCGGGCGAGCGTACGGCGGCGACGATGACGTACAGCGCGAACGCGGCGACCGCGAGCGCGATGATCAGCGGCGCGGATCGCGCGAGCCTGACGAGCGCGTTCATGGCGACCCTCCGATCTCGTGTCGTGCGGGTGGCGAGGTCGACGCCCCGACCGGGCGCCCGCGACGCCGCGACGCCCGCCACCCGGCGCTTGGTTGTTCCGCGACAGCCCGTCGCCGTCGTTGCACCCCCCGGTTCGTTTGTCGCATACTATCACCCATGGACAATTCATTTGCCGAGCTCGGGCTAAACGAGCAGATACTCTCGGGCGTCCAGGCGCTCGGGTTCACCACGCCCACCCCCGTCCAGTCGCAGGCCATACCGGTCGTCCTCGCCGGTCACGACGTCGTCGCCAGCGCGCAGACCGGCACTGGCAAGACCGCCGCCTTCACGCTGCCCGTGCTGCAGCTGATCGGGAGGTTCTCCGACGCCGCCGAGACCGAGGCGCCGACAGCCGAGCCCGCGAACCCCGAGGCTACCGAGCCCGCGCAGGCGACCGAGCCCGCCGACGCCGACGATGTCGAGACGGTCGCGGTCGCGGCGCCGGCCGAGGGATCGACCGAGGAGCCGGCCGAGGCCGATGCGCCCACCGACGCCGCGCCCGAGCAGACCGCGGAGCGC
>CACZRK010000146.1 GCA_902783515.1 uncultured Coriobacteriaceae bacterium
CGAGGTCGGCGCCGGCGTGCCGGGCAGCCTCCACGATGAGGCCGCAGTTCGCGAGGCTCGTCTCGCTGACGCCGTCCACCACCAGGTGGCTCCAGCCGGCGTCGCCCATGACCTGCGGCAGCAGCGCGGCCGCCAGGCCCGGCTCGATGAGGCCGTGACGCTCCAGCAGCTCCTCGTAGGCGTGGCAGACCTGGATCAGGTGACGCTGCGCGCCGGAGAGCAGCGCGAGGTCGGGCGTCTCGAACGAGGGCGCGCCCGAGCCGCGCTTCACGATGTCCTCCACGTAGCGCGCCATGCCCGCCGACAGGCGCAGCGCCTTGCCGCCGCCCTGCGCGTCCTGCGCCAGCGCCCGCAGCACGAGCGCGCGTCGCTGCGCGGCGTTCACGATCAGGCGCCCGTCGCCGAACAGGACCCAGCGGTCCTGCACCCAGCCATTGAGCGTGGAGACGTCCATGCCCAGGAACCGCGCCCCGTCGTCGGCGAGCCGCTGCTTGACGAGCGCCGCCTGCCGGGCGTCGGTGAGCAGGCGCGTGACGCGCATGCCCGCCTCGCGCGCGCGGGCGCATGCGGCGTCGGCGCTCGCGCGGACGGCCGCCGTGGTGGGGGCGGTGATGATGACGAGTCCCGGGTCGGGGCGGGATCGGTCGGTGGGTGACGGCGACATGGTGGCTCCTTCTTGGACGGAAGCATCATTGTAGCGACCGCCGGTGACAGAAATCGCGCGGGCGGGTGCGAGCGGGCGCGCACATCGGGTGCGGCGGGGCGGGCGCCTGCCCGGATGCCGCGGGCGGATGGCGAAGTCATGGCAGGCGAGGGGTACGTTTGTGCCGCGCGGCGCAGAGGCGTACACTCTAGCGCAGTAGAGTATGAGAGTGGCCGCATCGTGACACGCATTGTGCCGCGCACCGCATGCGCGCGCATGCGGTGCGCCGGCGCCGAAGCCGGCGTCATGAGCGGCGCTGCGGCCGACAGCGCGGGCGGCACGAACGGGCGGAGGGACCATGGCGCAGGCGAACGCGACGAACGCGGCTACCGACGAGGCGACGCGGGGGCAGGGCGAGGGCGGGGGCATGGCTGCCCTCGTGGACGCGCTGGTCGGCCTGTCTGACGCCGACGAGGCGCGCGCGTTTCTCGTTGACCTGTGCACCCCGCGCGAGCTCGATGACCTCAGCCAGCGCCTGGAGGTCGCGCGCATGCTGGACGCAGGCGGCTCCTACGCGCACATCCAGGATGTAACGGGCGCCTCGGCGACCACGGTCGCCCGCGTCGCACGCTGCCTCAAGTACGGCCCGGGCGGCTATCGCGCGGTGCTCGATCGCCTGGCGGCCCGCGAGGCGTAGGCGTCGCCCACGCGTCATCCGCCCTGCACGCGCTCGAGGCCGCGAGACACGACCCGCGCGTCACCCGCCCCGCGCGGCCCGCGCGTCAGGCCTACTTGAACAGCTTCTTGTGCTGGAAGAACGTCATGATGACGATGCTGACGACCAGCGCGAGGGCGAACGGGAACAGCCAGGTGAGGCCGGCGAGCGGCAGGTCGACGTTCATGCCGTAGAAGCTGAAGACGATGGTGGGCACGGCCAGCACCAGCGTGATGATGGTGAGCGTGCGCATCACGAGGCTCAGGTTGTTGCTGATGACGCTGCCGAACGCCTCCATCGTCCCGTTCATGATGTTGGTGTAGATCTGCGACATCTCGATCGCCTGGTGGATCTCGATGATGACGTCGTCGAGCAGGTCCTTGTCGTCCTCATAGAGCTTGATCGTGCGGCCGGCGTTGATCTTCGCGAGCGTGTTCTCGTCGGCCTTCAGCGAGGTGGAGAAGTACACGAGCGACTTCTCCAGGCCGAGCATCTTGATGAGCTCGTCGTTGCGCAGCGTCGCGCGCAACTGATGCTCGGTCTTGTTGTACTGCCGCTTGATGTCGCGCAGGTACAGCAGGTACTGCTGGGAGACGGCGAGCAGCAGCTGCAGCAGGAAGCGCGTGTGGAGGCGCGTGTCCAGCCCGCGGACCTTGCCGGCGGCCATCATCTTGAGGACCTCGTTCTCCTGCAGGCTCACCGTCACGATCATGTTCTTCTCCGGCACG
>CACZRK010000147.1 GCA_902783515.1 uncultured Coriobacteriaceae bacterium
ACGATCTATGCGTGGGGCCCGGTCCGCATCGACGTGACCGGGCCCCATCGTTTCGCGAAGCGGCGCATGGGCGCGTCGCGGGGGGCGTGACGGGGTACAAGCGCGTGGAGGCGCGCATGGGCGCGTCGCGCCGTGCGGCGCAGTCGAGAGTCGGCCGGTGCGCGGGGGACCGCGCGAGGTTTGGAGGGCATCATGAGCAGCAAGGGCATCCTGGGATTCGTTGCCGGCACCGTCATCGGCGCGGCCATTGGTGCCGTGGCGGGCATCCTCATCGCGCCGCGCCCCGGCGAGGAGACGCGCGGCATGGTCGGCGACGCTGCGACCGACGCGTGGGGCAACGTCCGCTCGGCCTACGAGCGCGGCGCCCAGCGCATGAACGAGGAGATGAACGACTTCTGCCCGACCGTGGACGCCCGCAGCGACGAGCTGCGCGAGAAGGTTGATCAGGCTCGCGCGCGGATGGACCAGATTCGCTCCTCGCTGTCCGAGAGCGTCAACCAGGTCACCAGCCAGGTCGCAAGCCGCGTGAACGACGCCGTCGCGAGCGTCCAGGCGCAGGCAACGGGTACCTCAATCCCGGTCACCGACGTCAAGGTCACCACTGCCGACGAGCCTGCGACAGCCGCCGACCCCGCGGTCGACAAGCCCGCGGCGCAGGCGTAGACGACGCCGCGCGCCCTGCGCCTTCGCGCGCCGGGCGCACGCACGCACACGCGTGACCCCCGCACCGGCCGCGTCGTCCCGTCGGACGGCCGCCGGCGCGGGGCGCCGCGCTCGCACATGATCTCAAGGCAGCGAGGGACGCACATGCTCACCACCAGGGAAGTTCGCAACGTCAAGGTCTACATGCAGCCGAAGAAGGGCAAGGAGTTCACCAAGGACGGTCTGCCCCGCCGCGGCAAGAAGATCGGCAAGGTCTTCAAGACCGTCTTTGACCCGAGCGGCATGCGCGTGGTGGGCTTCATCGTGCGTCGCCCTGACCTGCTGTGGATGTTCAAGCGACCTGAGCGCTTCCTCGCGATGGACGCGATGGCGATCGACGACAGCGGCATGGTGACGGCGACGATGGGCGGCGCCTCGTGGGACGACCGCGCCATCAAGCGCCTGGGGATCGACTACGACAAGTGCTTCGTCTGGGAAGGCATGCAGGTCCGCACGACGGCGGGCGAGGACCTTGGCCGCGTGGACGACATCTCCTTTGACGAGACGACCGGCGAGGTCAACTCGTTCTTCCTTGACGACGGCGGCGCCGCGCGGGCCCTCATCGGCTCCTTTGAGATCGGGCGCGACCTCGTGGTCGGCTATCGCAACGACCGCCTGGTCGTGAAGAAGGACGCCTCGTCCAGTACCAGGCTCACCGGCGGCCTTGCCGCCAAGGCGGGCACGGCGACGGCGAAGGCGCAGATCGCCGCGCACGAGGGCGCCGAGAAGGCCGGGAAGGCCGCGGGCAAGGCCGTGGACGCCGGCGCATTCGGCCTGGGCAAGGCGATCGGCCGCATTAAGACCTCGGTGACCGGCGCCGTCGATGGCTTCAAGGAAGAGGCCGCCCTGCCTGAGAAGAAGCCGGCGGCGAAGACGGCCGCGACGAAGACCGCGGTGAAGCCCGCCGCCAAGAAGACGACCTCGTCGACGGTCAAGAAGACGACCACGACGGGCACGGCGGCCAAGAGGGCCACGACGGCCAAGGCGTCCGCAACGGGCGCGGCGACCAAGAAGGCCGCGACGGGTACGACCACCGCGAAGCCGAAGGCGGCGGGCACGGCAACAAAGACCGCCGCGAAGAAGTCCCCCACGAAGGCCGCCGCGAAGCCGAAGACGACCGCGAAGAAGGCCTCGTCGGCGAGCGCCCCCGACAAGGCCGGCAGCGCCGGCGCCGCGATCGGCGAGCACCTGAAGGGCGCGAGCACGATGTTCGCGGACTTCAAGCGGGAGTTTGACGAGGCGCGCAAGGACGACTAGCGCCGTCGTGCGGCAATCGCGCGGCCGGTGTGCGGCCAGCATGCGGGCGGGGCGCGATAACGCGTCCTGTGACCTGCTGCTTTGTTGTGCCGCGCCGAAGCGTGGCCGACCGTGGTCCATCGACGACCGCGTTCCTGAAAAACCACCATCGTACGCATACATCTACGCGTCGGCCGCTTGGTACCATGGCTGGTATCAGCGCCGTGCGATGGCGGCCGGTGCGCCCGACCCTCTCGACCAGGTTATCGGGCCGCTCGTCACGAGGCCTCGCATGGCATACGGACACAGACTCAAGAGGCCAGCTCATGGCCTTGGACTCCCTTGGTCGGGGAGGGGCGGAGGATGCCCATGGCTCGGAATCGCAGCCCGTACGATCCGCAGGACCCGTACGGCGCGTACGGATCGAATCCCTATGACGCGGGGCGAGCGAACTCGTCGAGGCCGACTGCGCGTCGTGCTGGCGGGCGCATGAGCGCGTCCGACATCCCCTCGATCGACGAGGGGTCGGCTGCGGACGCGTCGCCGTACAGCCGCAGGTCGTCGACGTACAGTGAGCGCGCCGAGCGCGACGCATACGAGCTGGCGCATAGCGACGTGCCGCCCATGGCCTCGTCCTACGCCGCGGCTAGCCCCTCGCGCTCGCGCCAGGCGTCCCCGTACGACCAGCAGGACGACGACGCCTCGCACGGCGCCACAGCGCCGCGCGCCGCCAAGACGCACCTCTCGCGCAAGGAGCGCCGCGCGCACGCGAAGGCCCAGGCGAGGGCGGCGGCCGCCAAGGTCGACGCTGACGCGAGCGGCGTCCAGCACCCGGTGGGCGTGCGTCCCGTGACGCGCAACGACTACGTGAAGGACTCGCTCGGCTATGCGTACCAGGACGGCCCGAACAGCCGCAAGAGCGTCTCGCGCCGCAGCTTCATCGCGGCGGGCGTCTGCCTGGGCGTCGCCGCGGTGGTCGGCGGCACGGGCTACGCCTGGTGGACGCACCGCGCGGTCGCGTGCGAGGTGAACGGGACCGAGCGGTCGATCCCGGTGGGCGCCCCCGCTCAGAAGATCATCGAGATGGGGTACGCGAACCCGCAGTACGGCAATCTCGTCTCCATCTCCGATGCCAACCACCCCGCCACGGTCCTGAAGCAGGGCGGCGGCAAGTCGTACACGCTGGTCGTGAACGGCCAAGAGACGGACGTTGACACGTACCGTGCCGCGGAGGGCGACACCATCGAGTTCAAGGACGGCGACGACGTCGTCGAGGACTCCGTCAAGAACGAGACGCGCACGCCCTGCGGCGTGCAGTTCCGCTCCGCCGACGGGACGTACATGGACCCGAACGAGGCCACGAGCCGCGGGATCTATCTCGCGACGATCGGCTGCGTCGCCCAGTGGGGCAAGGAGGCGGTCTCGACGGTCGAGACCGGCAGCGTGTCGGGCACCGTCATCGACCACGGCGTGACGCAGGAGGCGCAGGACCTCGTGATCGCCGCCTGCCACCTCAACCCCACCGGTGACAAGCCGATGATCGCCCTGACGTTTGACGACGGCCCGTCGGAGACGTACACGGGCCAGTACCTTGACATCCTCGCGCAGTACGGCGCCAAGGCCACGTTCTTCAACCTCGGGCAGAACGCCGAGGAGTACCCGGAGATCTGCAAGCGGTGCGTTGACGAGGGGCACCAGGTGTCCAGCCACACGTACTCGCACCAGAACCTGCCGAAGCTGTCGGTCGACCAGCTGCAGTCCGAGATCAAGACCGCGTACGACGCGATCGAGAAGGCCAGCGGCGTGCGCCCGAGCTCCCTGCGCCCCCCGTACGGCGAGTTCTACTGCAAGCAGTTCCTGGAGACGCTGGGCGACATGACCTATACCGCCTACTGGAGCGTGGACTCCGAGGACTGGACGAGCGGCATCGCCGGCCAGGGGCAGGCCGGGGCGGACGCGATCGTCGCGAACTGCACGAAGGGCCTGAACGGCACGAACTACAACGGCGCCGTCATCCTCATGCACGACGGCGGCGGCGACCGCAGCGCCGACGTCCTCGCGCTGCCGGCGCTGCTGCAGACGTTCATCAGCGCAGGCTACGAGTTCGTGACGCTTGACGACCTCATCAAGGCCGACCCGACCATCCCGGCGTGGGTGAGCGGCGGCGACGCCTCCGTGCCCGCGGACGCGTACATTCCCGACCTCTCGGCGTACGTCTAGCGGCGCGTCCGGGGCGATCGGCGCCTCGGACGACGACGGGCGCTACGCTCGACGGATGACGCGCGTGGGCGTCAGGATCATGTCGACCATGCGGTCATGCGGCTCGCGCGGGACGAGCTCGCCGACGAGCACCTGCTCGTCAAAGCAGACGGCGCAGGTCGCGGCGCGGAATCCCTCGCGCGCGAGGTAGGTGTCGTAGTAGCCGCCGCCGTAGCCGAGGCGCCCGCAGCGCTCGTCAAAGGCGACGCCGGGCATGACCATGAGGTCGACGTCGGCGGGCGCGACGGGCGTGCGGCCCGCGGGCACGCCCGTCGTCAGCGCGCGTGCGGGATGCGCGAGGAAGTCGGGCATCGCGGCGCGGTCGAGCAGCTCGCGCGGCTCGACGACGACGAACTCCATGTGGCGGTGCCCCAGCGAGACGGGCGCCACGAGGCGGGGGCGACGTGCGGCGGGCGTCGCCGCGACGGCCCGCACGAGCGCGTCGAGCGAGACCTCGGAGCCAAACGAGCAGAAGACGGCGACCACGGGCGGTTGCGTGCGAGCCGGGCGTGTGGCGGACCGGCCTGCGACGGGCTGGCCCGTGATCGCATCGATGCGCTCGAGCACGCGCGAGCAGATGAGCTCGCTGTCTGTGGCACGCGTGCCTGCGGGGATCTGGTCGCGTCGCGCGATGGTACGTGTGCGCAGCGCCTGCTTCGCGTCGATGTCAGCCTCGCTCATGCGCGTGTCGCGCCTCCCCTCACCTTGCCCGCGCTCGTCGCGGTCTGCCGGCACCCCCGGACTACCGGGCGGGCGCACGGGCGGGCGCGCGGCTTCCCCCATTCTTATGGGCGTGCGCGTCGCGGGCAAGGATGACTTCCCATGGGTGGGCGAGCGGGTATGCGGGCGCGGGGACGCGGGCTCGCACGAACGGGAGCAACCCGCGCGGGGCGCGCGGGCGAGGGCGGGTGCGGGTCGCGACGTTCGGGAGCACCCCGAGTGAGGTGCGCGTCAGGCCGCGGCGTGGCGCCCCGCGGCGCTAGCCGGCCACGAGCTCGATGAGCTCCTGCTGGCTGTGCACGTCCAGCTTGGCGTAGACGTTGCGCACGTGGTACTTCACCGTGTTGTAGCCGATCCCGAGCTCCTCCTGGATGCGGCTGGGCGCGTAGCCGCGCGCGAGCAGCAGCAGGACGTCCGCCTCGCGGGCGGTGAGCCGGGCGTCGGGGACGAGCTCGCGGCAGCGCTGCTCGACGCGGTCGACGTACTGCACGGACGTGCGCGGCTGCGGGGCGGGGGCGTCCGGCGCGACGCCGGCGATCGTCTCGTCAAACCCGAAGCTGCGCCGCGTCGCCGCGACGTACGCGCAGAGGGCCGTCAGGATGGCGATCGTCACGAGGCCGCGCAGGCCGTCGGCGTCAAGCGCCGACTCGCCGCCGCCGAATGGCGCGATCCGAGCGATCACGTCGGGGAGGAGCCACAGCCACACGCCGACCGTGATGCCGGCGTTCCCCACGATCGTGCCCCAGCAGACGGCGGAGATCGCCTCGACCGCGCTGCGCGCCGCGAGGGCGCAGAGCGCGAAGTCCACCAGCAGCTGCACGCACATGTAGCCGGCGACGATGAGGGACGCGGCGATCGCGCCCGTGCCCGCGGCGTGGGGGAGCAGCAGCGCGAGGCCGGCGACGACGATGGCGTACGCGGCGAGGAACAGCGGGTCGACCCGCACCCGGTCGCGCAGGGCGAGGGCGTACGCCATGGCGGCGAGCAGCACGACTGCGTTCACGACCGTGGCGATCCCCAGCGTCGAGACGTCGACCGAGCGCAGCGCGAAGCCATAGGCGACGTTGAACGCGAGGATGTAGGCGAAGAAGGCGTGCGAGGGCGGCAGGAATGCCCGGGGCTGGACGACCTCCTGCTCGGCGGGGACGCCCAGGTCGACCAGGCGCGCGAAGAACGCCCGCGTGGGCGCCACGCACAGCAGGCACGTCGCGGCCGTGCCGGCGAAGGCGACGCTGCCGAGCGCCACGACCGGCACGCTGTTGTTCAGGGGAAACGAGACGACCGTCGCGATCGCGCCCGGCCCGGCGATGCACGGCGCCGCGCGTCGCAGGCCGAGGCGGGAGCAGGCGAGCAGCCACATGACCGTCGCCCACGCGTCGGCGACCCCCTCGAGCGTCGAGCCGGCGATCACGGCCGGCGCGGACGACGCGGCGACGCCCCCGAGGGCGACGGCGTAGGCGACCGCCGCCACGACGCAGGCGGCCAGTGACGTGGCGAGGGGGCGCAGGGCGCGCGGACGCCAGCGGGCCGCGAGCAGGATCAGCGCCATGGCGAGGATCTCCACGCAGGTGGAGACGGCGCGTGACCAGGCGAATACCTGTTCCATCTCGGTGTGCAGCGGGCCGTTGAACAGGGCGAGCCCGAGCATCATGCAGAAGCTCGAGACGGCGCACGACGCGATCGCGCCACGCGGGGCCGTGCCCTGTGCGTCGTCGGCCTCACGCCCCGCCTGCCCTCCGTGCTCGGCCAACGAGTCCCCCCTTCGTCGCACGTGACGTCGCGATGGTAGCACCGTCGCGGCCTTTGTCGCGCGCGGATGCGGCGAGACCGCCCGCCGCGCACAGCCTGCGCGCGGCTCGGCCTGCGCGCGATCCGGCATGCGGCGAGGTCGTCCGTCGCGCGACAGGCCGCGCGCCCCGCATTTCGCGCTCCTTGTCGTCGCCACCCTCTCGCGTCCCGCGTGCCCCACCCACATCATCATCGCAGCTCATGGCCTATGCCACCCGCTGAGGGTGGGGCATGCCGGACGCAGCGCGGCTATCGTCTGGGCCGTTGACGGACGCGCACCTCGCGACGTCGCGTCGTCGGCACGCGCCTCGCGCCGTCGTCGGACGCGTGGAGAAGCGGGCGCGCAGAGGAACAGAGAAGGGAAGACCAGACATGGCTCTTGAGAGGATCGTCAAGAAGGTCGCCCAGGCCGGGCTCGACCGCCGCTCGTTCGTGAAGGACTCCGCGCTCGGGCTCGGCGCCCTCGCCGCCGGCGTGGCCGCCGGCCGCACGGCCCTCGCCGCCGACGCGAAGTCGGGCGCGGGCTCCGACGCCGCTGACGCCTCCGCCGCCGAGGACGGCATGGTCTCCGCGTCCGGCGCGGGCGACGCCGCCGAGGGCGCCGCCGAGCCGCGCACGGTCGCCGACGACCCGATCGACTTCACGCCGGAGGGCGAGGCCGTCCCGACGACGCGCGTCGTGCCGGACGCGTCCGCGTGGCTCGGCGAGGAGCCCGAGGTCGCCGAGGCCGACGTCGTCGCGACGTACGACACGGACATCCTGATCGTCGGCGCGGGCTGCGCGGGCTCCGCCGCCGCCGCGACGGCCGCCGAGATGGGCCTGCACGCGATCGTCGTCGAGCGCGGTGCCTCCGTCCCTGAGACGCGCGAGTACCTCGGCGCCGTGAACTCCCGCTTCATGCAGGAGGCCGGCGCGCCCGCGGTCGACCCCGAGAAGGTCCTGAACGAGATCAGCCGCTACGCGAGCGGCAAAGCGGACCGCGACCTCATCAAGCTGTGGGTGGACAACTCCGCCGAGGTCGTGGAGTGGATCGACAAGACCATGACGGCCGCCGGCAAGTCCGTCTTGCTCGACATCCATGAGAATCACCCCACGGGCGGCACCGACTACTACCTGCCCATCGTGCAGCACTCCTGGGAGCCGTCCTACACCTACCCGATGCGCAACGACCTGTTCGCGCAGGCCTCGCAGGACGCCGGTAACCCCGTGCTCTACAACTGTTCGCTCGTGCGCCTCGTGCGCGAGGGCCGCGTCGTCACGGGCGCGATCTGCGACTACGAAGGCTCGCTGATCCGGATCAACGCGCAGCGCACCATCATCGCGACCGGCGGCTACGCGGCGAACGCCCAGATGATGAGCGCGCTGCAGCCCGACGCCGTGGCCGTGACCACCACCGAGTCCTATCACGGACTTGACGACGGCAGCGGCATCAGGGCGGCGCTGTGGGCAGGCGCGTCGAAGCAGAGCGACCCGACGCCGATACTCTTCGACCGCGGCGCCGTCGTGCCCGGCCAGGACGCCGGCTTTGAGGCGTGCGCCGACGGCGCGTACCGCTTCCCGGGCAAAAACTACCAGCTCAACATCGGCAGTCAGCCGTTCATGAAGGTGAACCGCCACGGCGTCCGCTTCGCGAACGAGTCCACGCCCTACGACAACATGCTGTTCGCGACCCGCCGTCAGCCGGGCGGCGTGTTCTGCCAGGTCTTTGACGGCAACGCGGCCAAGGACATCGCGCGCTTCTCGATGATCGGCTGCGCGTCGTACACGACCGGCATCGTCGCGAGCGGCGCCATGTCCGTGGAGGAGTTCATCCAGTTCGACGGCGGCTCCTCCACGTTCGCGAAGGCCGACACGCTCGACGAGCTGGCCGACAAGCTCGGCTTCGCGGGCGCGGACAAGGAGGCGTTCCTCAAGAGCTGCGACGAGTACAACGCGCTCTACGACGCCCAGGACGACACGGCCTACGGCAAGGAGGACTACCGCCTCTCGGAGCTGCGCGAGCCGCCGTTCTACGGGTGCTGGTTCGGCGCGAGCCTGCTGGGCACGCTCGACGGCCTGCACATCAACGCGAGGATGCAGGTGCTGGACGCCGACTGGCAGCCCATCCCGGGCCTGTACGCCGCGGGCGACGCGTCCGGGGACTTCTTTGACACGAACTACCCCGAGTACATCCCGGGCCTGGCCTGCTGCCGGTCGGTCACGGAGGGCCGCTACGCGGTGAAGTACATCGCCGAGGAGCCCGACTTCACGCCGAGCTCGGCCAACGCGGCCGTCGACACGCCGGCCGAGGCGCCCGCCGCGTCCGCGCTCACCGACGGCACGTTCTCGGGCACCGCGCGCGGCATGAACGGCGACCTCACCGTGACAATCGAGGTCAAGGGCGGCGCGTTCACGGTCAAGGAGATCGGTCCGGACTACGAGACGCCGCGCTACCCCGGGTACATGGGCATCGAGGGCGGCGTGTTCAAGGAGCAGATCGAGACCGCCCAGAGCGACCAGATCGACGGCATCGCGGGTGCGTCCGTGACGACCGGCGCCATCAAGCTCGCTCTCAAGCGTGCCATGCAGGCGTCCGCTGCGGCGAAGTAAGAGCGATAGGCGCCCATCGAGATGGCCGTCTGCCGGCGCGTGCTGTTTGGGAACATTCCAAGCAAGGCGCGCGCGAGCAGGTTGGAATGGACCGCGACGTTCGGGAGCATGACGCGGTGCGGATGCATGCGTTCGGGAGCATTTCGCCGGGGCGCAGGGACAGCCCTCGACGATCAGGAGACTTCGCGGCGCCGATGACGGGGCGGGGGCTCGCCTGGGGGTCTCCCATTCGTGCAAGCATGTTCCGAAAGTGCTCCCGAACGTGCGTCTGTGCGAATGGGAGCACTCCGATTCGTACGGGACTGTCCCGGCGGCTCGCGCAAATCCTCCGATTCGCACAGGACTGTCCCGGCGGTCCGCTCAGATGCTCCCAAACGCAGGAAAGTGTGTCTACCGGCCAGCCGGCGCACTGTGCCTACCGGCCAGCCGGCGGGCGCGTCACTCTCGCGCCGGCTGGCTGGCCGAGCCTCGCCTACCCCTCAAAGACGACGACCGCGTGCGCGTTCTTGAGCCGCGGCAGAACGGTCTCAAACACCCTGAGCTCGTAGTCCATCCCCGCGTTGCCGAGATAGGCCGTGACCATGTCCTGGCCGATCACCAGGTCCATGTTCTGCTCGCCGGTCGCGACCAGGGCGGCCGTCCCCGTGGGGAGGGTCGGGGTCTGGAGGATCCTGCCGTCGATGAGCGCGGCGATGCGCGCGGCCTCCAGCGTGCCGGTTCCCGGCTGGATGCGCTGCAGCTGCGCGTAGACGTCAGGGCTGACGACGAGCGCCTTCTGGCCGTACGTGCGGTTCTCAAGCATGCGCTGCAGGCCGGCGGCGACGTCCGCGAAGGCCGCCTCGCCTTGTGACCAGTCGCCGCGCGTGACGTGCTCGACGCCGGGGGCCGTCAGGATGCCGTCGACGCCGCGCTCCTTGTCGCCCAGGAAGACGAGCCCGTCCTCCTGCAGGGCGCACGAGACGGCGGCGGAGGCGACGTTGGCGAGCGAGAGCGGAATCCCGAGGGTCTCCGCCGTCTGCAGCTCGCGCCACGAGAGGGTGACGTCCTCGCCGAGCAGCGGGATCTCGACCGGTCGCACCTGCCCGTCCTCGGGCGCCTCGATCGCCTGGATGCCGGCGCCGATGGGGCCGTAGACGTCAAGAAGCCTGCGTCCGACGAGGACGGTCTTCGCCGCCTCGACGACCTTCTTGTCGATCGCGTCCCACTGGGCGCTCGTCAGCTTGCTGTCATCTCTCATCAGGAAGTCCATGGTCCGCCTCCTTGGCGTTGCGTGTCTGTTGGTGTTTGTCGCCGCGCGCGCGGCGTACTCATGCGTGTCGCCATGCGCTCGGCGTGCTCGCGCCCTTTCGGCGCCCGCGATGCCCCGGGCCCGTGTGCGTGGTGCCCGCGGCTAGTCCTTCAGGCTCCCGACGGTCGGGCCGCCCTCCGACGGGGCGCTCTCGGCGCCGGGGATCTCGACCGGCTTGATCCCGAGGTCCTCCAGCATCTCGCGCACCTCGGTCTCGCCGGCCGCGTAGAGGTCGCCCTCCTTGGGGTCAAGGTACTTGAGCAGCGTGAGCAGCTCGCCCATGTGCGTCTTCTCCTCGTCGCGAATGTCGGCGAGCACGGCCTTGGCAACCGGGTCGTCCGTGGCCTGGACGTGGGCGTCATAGCCGTAGATCGCCTCAAGCTCGCCGGAGAGGTCGGCGCGGATCGCCTGGACCAGCTCCTCCTTGTTCATCTTGCGCTCGACGTTTGCGGAAAACGGGTTACCGAACATGGTGAGTGCCTCCTCGTCTCTTGACGGCGTCTCGGGTGCCGTCCGGATCGCGTCCCGGTGCGAGACCGGCGTCCGGAGCGTGCCGCCTTGACGTCCTTGGCAGAATCATACCCTATAATAGGAATAAGTATCAATAATAGCCGGACCTTCACAGGACCGCCCGGCGAACGGCCGCCCCCGGCC
>CACZRK010000148.1 GCA_902783515.1 uncultured Coriobacteriaceae bacterium
CCATGAACACCGGCGGCGGTGGCGGCGGCCCCTGGGGCACCTGCCCGTACCTGTTCCTGAACGCGGACGGCGACCGCTTCTGCAACGAGGCGAACGCCGTCGGCATCACCGCGGCCACGCTGCAGCAGCCGATCGGCATCGTCACGACCGTGACCGACGCGAACTACTACGAGACGCTCAAGAACGCCGGCCTGGACCACGGCGCGCCGAACTACGGGCGTCCCGTGTACTACGAAGAGCTCGTGGAGGACATGGAGAACATCGAGCTCGAGAACCCCGACGGCGGCCAGGTGCGCACGTGCACGATCGCCGAGCGCAACCCCTCCACCGTCTACGCCTCCGAGACCCTGGAGGGCGCGCTTCGGCTCGCCGGCTACGAGGGCGACGCGCTGCAGGAGGCCCTGGACCAGGTGGCAGCCTACAACGAGCTGTGCCACGCGGGCGACGACACGCAGTACGGCAAGGACGCGAAGTACATGGTGCCCGTGGAGACCCCGCCGTTCTACACCGCGACGAGCAAGAACACGAAGACCCTCGGCGTCGGCCTGGTCACGCTCGCCGGCCTTGAGACGAACGACGACCTGCAGCCGGTCCGCGCCGACGGCAGCGTGATCGGCGGCCTGTACGCCGCGGGCAACTGCCTGGGCGAGCGGTACGGCGCGCAGTACGCCACCCCGTTCGCGGGCAACTCCATCGGCATGGCCATGACGCACGGGCGCGTGGCCGGCAAGCTGATCACGGGACAGGCGGTCGCGTAGCCGCGCGCGGCTGACCCGGGGGGACGACGTCGCGAGGGGCGGCGCGGCCGGGGCCGGATGGTCCCGGGTCGCGCCACCCCTCTTCATGTCGCGGGACCGTGCCTGGCTACACGATGTCGGCGTCCGCGACCGTCACCGTCGTCCTGTTGGAGGCGCCGCTGTTCAGGTCGTCGCCCGGGTCCAGGTACTCCTCGTCGGGATCGGGCCGGCCGCCGGCGTCGACCGTGGCCATGAGCCGGGCCCACGCGTCGTCATCGGAGATCTCGTACCAGACGCCACCGATCACCGTGCTCGTCGTCGGGTTCATCGTCGAGGAGACGTCACGCGCGACGTCCATCCCGCGCATCGTGAGCGCGAGGCTCGCGATCTGATCGACGGTGAGATCCGTGGTCACGTGGTCGGCGGCCGCGTCGATCACCGCGAGCATCGTCTGGGGCGTGGAGGAGAACAGCTGCTGCATCATCGCCGCGAGGAACAGGCGCTGGTGGGCCGCCCGATAGCGGTCGCCGTCGCCCATGGAGTCAAAGGCGTGGCGCGAGCGACACAGGATGAGCGCCTGGTCGCCGTCGAGCTTCTGGGTCCCCGCGTCGAGATGCCCCATGTACGGGTCGTCGATGGTGTACGGGACGTCCACGGTCACGCCGCCCATGGCGTCCACGACCGCGGCGAGGCCGTCGATGTCCACCTGGGCGAAGTGGCTGATCGGCACGCCCGCGAAGGCCGAGCAGACCTCGAGCGCCTTCGGGACGCCGCCGAGCGCGTACGCGGCGTTGATCTTCTGCCGCTCGCCGTTGATCTCCACGATCGTGTCGCGATGGATCGAGACGAGCGTGACCTTCTTGGCGCCCGGGTCGACGCGCGCGAGGATCAGCACGTCGGTGCGGTAGTTCGCGTCGTCCTCGCCGTAGAGCGCGGACTCCTCGCCCGACGCGCGGCTCTCGTCCTTGTCGGTGCCCATGAGCAGCAGGTAGAAGGGCGTCGTGTCCTTCCAGTCGTCCGGCAGCGTCGCAGTGCCCTCCGTGAGCGCGCTCGTCGCGCGACGCTGCGCCTCCTGCTGCTGGGCGACAAGGGCAGCGCGGGTCTCGTCGTCCACCCCCGCGCCCAGCTTCGCGCCGACGCCCGCGGCGTAGCTCCTCCCCCAGGCGCTCGCGACGCCAGCCGCGAGCACGAGCAGCAGCGCGACGGCACACGCTGAGCCGCGCAGGATCGCCTGCCGGCGACGGCGCGCGCGTCGCTCGCGGGCG
>CACZRK010000149.1 GCA_902783515.1 uncultured Coriobacteriaceae bacterium
CCTGCATGAAGGGCCAGATGATCCCCGGCTTCGACCGAGCGGTGAGCCAGATGGCCGTCGGCGAGACGCGCACCGTCCGCCTGGAGCCCAAGGACGCCTACGGCATGCCCGACCCCTCCAAGGTGCTGCGCATCGGCTTCGGCGAGCACCTGTACTTCTACGACGAGAACGACAAGCCCGTCAACACGAACCTCAAGACCGCGCAGCACGGCAAGGCGACCTTCGTCGGCGCGAAGGACCCGAGCGTCGTCTACGAGGTGGAGGTCGACGGCACCTACAAGATCATCGCCCGCACGCACGGGAAGGCGGAGCTGAAGGTCGTGAAGGCGCGCAACGACACGGTGGAGTTCGACCTGAACCACCGCCTCGCCGGCAAGGCGCTCACCTTTGAGATCGAGCTGCTTGAGGTGGAGGACCCCAGCTAGGCTCGCGTGACCTGACCGGCGGCGCGCATGCCCCGGGGCCCACGGCCTCGGGGCTGGCTCCGCTCAGGGGGGCGGCCTGCCTCAGCGCCACGCGCCCGCCGCGCTACTCCTCCGCGCTACTCCTCAAAGGGCGCGCACGCGCGGCCGAGCCGGACGCTCGCGTCTCGATAGGTGCTCACGGGACGCTGCTCGCCGCTGCTGAGCAGCGACTTGGCGAGCGAGATCGCGTCGGCGAGCTCCATCCACGCGGCGTCAGTCGCGCTCGTCGGCGCGCCCGACGCCTGAACGGCCGACCTCACCGCGTCCGCGTGACGATAGTCGCGCACGAGCGCCATGTACGCGGTCATGACCGCGTGCTCCTCGGCGACCTGCCGCATGAGCGTGCCGACGCTCCACGCGCGGTTGGTCGGCGTGACCGTGCACTTGCAGCCGACGCTCGCCCCGCGCTCGCGCAGCGCGGCCAGGAAGTCGTCCATGCGCTGCTCAGCAAACCCGTCCATGAGCATGAACTCGGCGAGCGCGTCGATCCGCCCCGCCTCCGAGCCCGCCACGGCGGACGCCGCGCGGGCGCTCGCGTACAGCGCCCCGACGCTCGGCGCGGAGATCGTGCGGAGGTCAAGGACCGACGGGGGGTCGATGAGGGCGCCAACGGTCCCGCCGAGCGCCTCCGCGCGGATGTCGTGCACCGCGATGCCCATGGACGCCGCCGCCTCGCGCACGGCAGAGCCCTTCTGCGTCTCGCCGCCGAGCCCGTACAGATAGATCGCCTCGCCGCTCACCGCATGCCTCCCGTCGGCCGTGCGCCCCGCACCCGGGTCGCCCCTACCCGACCGATGATAGCGCCGGGTCGCGGCCTCACGGGCGAGATCCGCATGATCCACGCTGGCGCGACGCCACCCGCCGCGTCATCGGCACCTGCAGGCGCAGCAGCGGCCGCGGCAGCGCCGACGCGATGCGCGCCTTGTCGAAGTCGCCCGAGTCGTGAAAGTCCACCGGGCCCACGACGTCGTCCCAGCGGTCCAGCACGAGCGTCGCGACGTCCGGGTCGTAGGCGCTTCCGATGCCGGCGCGAATCTCCTGCGCCGCCTCCGCCTGCGTGAGGGACTTGCGCGCGACGCGCTTGCCGAGCATCGCGTCTATGGAGTCGGTCACCGCGATGACGCGCGAGCCGAGCGGGATCGCCTCGCCGGCAAGTCCCTCAAGGTAGCCGGTGCCGTCCCAGCGCTCATGATGGTGGAGGACGATGTCGGCCATGGCGGCGAGGCTCGGGCAGCCGCCGAGGATCTGGGCGCCGATGCGCACGTGGCTGTGCAGCAGCTCGTGCTCGGCAGGCGTGAGCGGGCCCCGCTTCAGCAGCACGGCGTCGGGGATCCCGATCTTCCCGATGTCGTGGACGTGCGCCGCCATGTGGATGAGCCTGACCTGGTCGTCGGGCAGCCCCATGAGCAGGCAGGCGCGCTCCGTCATGTCGCCCACGCGCAGCGAGTGCTCGGCCGTGTGCGGGTCCCGCGCCTCCAGCGCCGAAACGATGCTCTGCACGAGGTCGTGCTGGATACCGCCCTCCAGCGCGACGGCGCCCGCGGGGGCCGGCCTGACGCCTACGCCTCCCGCGCCTCCCGCACCGCTCGCCGACGCCTCGCCAAGTCGGCGCACGTCACCACCGTCACCGATGGCGACGTGCGCCACGCCCGCGTCACCCGTCTCGCATGACATCGTCTGCCTCCCGCCCGCGTCGACGTCTGAGGACATTAGTTAATCATGTCTAACATGATACCTCAGCGCCCGCCGAGAGGGCAGGGCGGACGTAGACGTCGCCGCGGATGCACGGGACCGACAGACACTCAGACGGGCAGCGCCATCTCCGCCCGCACGTCAGCCGCGACGCCCGCGGCGCGCAGCGCCCGCTCCAGGGCAGCCTCGTTGTCGCGCGGCTCCCGCCAGGCCATGCCGCAGCCCGCCGAGAGCACGCGCGGGATCGGGATGAGCCTGCCCCGAAGCCCCGCGCGCGCCGCCTCGTCGGCCAGCGCCATGGCGTCGTCCGTGGTGGCGAACCCCACGACGACGCACGGCTGGGTGCGCGAGCCCATGTCGCGCCTAGCTGATCACGAGGACGTAGTCGTCGCCCTCGCGCGTCGTCTCCACGGCTCGTCCGTTCCGGCGGGCGATCTCCTCCACGTTCACCTTCGCCGTGGCGCTGCTCACCAGAACCCGCACCGTCTCGCCGGCGCTGTCCCTGATGGCGTCCATCGCCATGAGGGCGGGCTCGGGGCAGGACAGGCCACGTGCGTCTACATCTCTCATGATGCGTCCCTTCTCGTTGGTCTGCGCGTATGCTGGTCTGCGCGCATGCGACGCCGCGCGCGGGCGGTCCGCCGCGCTCCCGCGGCAGGTCCACGCGCGTGCGTCGCGGTCCCGTCCCTACGCCTGCGCCTCCGCGGGCACGGCGGGCGCCGTCGGGGCAACGCCCGCCGCCGCCTTTCGCCTGCGCAGGTTCGTCGCGGCGATCACAAACAGCACGACGATGCCGGCCACGAGCACGACCTGCCCGGCGTTCGACGGGCCGCCGGCGGTGGCGGCCTTCTCGGCGGTGGCGACGGTGGCGGCCGCGCCCGCGAGGTTGAAGTTGTGCGCGAAGGCGGCGCCGATCAGCATGCCGAGGAACGTCACGGACGCGTCGCACGACCCCTGGCCTGCAAGGACCATCTGGCGAAGCGGGCACCCGCCGGCGAGCGTCCCCGCGAAGCCGACGGCGTACATGCCCAGGATGTTCCAGAGATGCTGCGCGTGCGCGATCGGCTGTCCCTCAAAGCCCAGCTTAAAGCCGCCGGTCGCGAGGTTGTAGACCAGCATGACGACGAAGATCGCGACGATCGGCAGCAGCAGCGTGGCGTCGCGCATGAGGAACACGTTGCGGATGCCTCCCACGAAGCACAGGCGCATCTTCTGCGCGACGGCGCCGATGACCAGGGCGACGACGAGCGACACGAGCACGGGGGCGTGCGCCGAGCCGGGGCCCGTCTCGCTCGCCGCGAACAGCGCCGTCGTCACGCTCAGGACGAGCAGGATGGCAAGCGCGACGGGCAGGACGGTGCCTGCCGCCCGGTTCGTGTCCTGCTCGCGGCCGAGCGAGAAGCCCTTCCTGAGGAAGATCGAGCCGGTCGCGACGCCGGCGACCAGGCCGACCAGGCCGACCCAGGCGTTCAGGTCGCCGGCGCTCATGCGGATGACCATGCGCAGCGGGCATCCCAGGAAGACGAGTGCCCCGATCATCATCACGAACCCGAGGATAAAGCGCGTCATCGGCGACGAGCCGGCGGTCGATCGGTACTCCCGCGTGGCGACGGCGATGAGGAACGAGCCGACGACGAACCCGACGATCTCGGGTCTGAAGTACTGCACGGGCGCCGCCGTGTGCAGCTTGAGGGAGCCCGCCACGTCGCGGATGAAGCATGCGGCGCAGATCGCCATGTTCGCCGGGTTGCCTGCCGCGGCGAGGACGGCGATGAGCGCGCCGATCACGAGGCCGCTGACGAGCAGCCCCTTCTTGGAATTGAGGATCTCCACGGATGTCCCTTTCGTTCTTCTGAGACCGTTCGTACGAGCGCTGTCTGCAGAGGAGAGCGCGGGTGACGCAGGCGTCGGAAGACGATCGGGTGGAGGGTGAGGACGTCGGGCGCGACATTGGCCCGAGGCAAGGCGCAGCGACGTTCCCGTCGACGGCCCCCGTCGCCGACGCCAAGGATCGTGCGAGCCCACGGCGGGGCGTTCCGCCGTCGCCGTCGCGAGTGACGCGACGACGCCGTGGCAGAGGGTGGCGGCGGAGGGTGACCCGCCCGAGAAGGGCGCGCGGTCATGGCGAGGGCTGCAGAGGCCCGTCGCACCGATTCCGGCACACCGTAATGAACGCACGCGCGCATGACAAGGACGATTTCCGCGGACGGCGCGCACGGCGACGAACGGCGCGAGTCGCCGCATGAGAAGGGGACGAGCCCCGCGCCGACGCTCTCGCGCGGGGCCCGCCCCGTTCCGTTCCCGTCAGAAGACCCTCGGCGGCGCCGAGCTCGGCCGCGCCGCGCGGGTTACGCCCGCCCGGCGCGCGAGACTCGCGCGAGGGAGACGGCTACAGCTCGCCGTTCAGCTCCCTCATGACCACGTAGCCGAACGTCGTGTTGCGGCCGAGGCAGTTGCCGACCAGATACACCGGGTAGTTGCCCGAGTAGTAGCGGCCGGAGCAGGTGCCGATGGCGTACAGCCCCTCGATCGGCTCCTCGTTGGTGTCCAGGACCTGCAGGCGGCTGTTGATGCACAGGCCGTCGAGCGTCGTCAGGATGGACGCGCCGTACCACCCGCCGATGAACGGCGGCGTGCGCAGCTCGGACAGGCGGTAGGGCTCCTTGCCGAAGTCCTCGTCCAGCTGCTCGTCATAGAGCTGGTTGTAGCGGTCGCACGTGGCGAGGAACGTCTCCTTGTCCGCGCCGACGAAGCCCAGCTTGTCCGCCAGCTCGTCCAGCGTGTCGGCGGCGAAGATCGTCCCGTCCTCGATCTGCTTCGCGTAGGCCTCCAGCGGGTCGGTGCCCGGGACGAGCGTGCGCTTCCACGTGCCCGCGGAGCAGCCCTGCGTCTGGAAGCGCTGCACGTCGTCCACGCAGTTGCCGTCCATGACGAGGCACCAGACGCCGCCCGGGTGGTTGGACGCCGCATGGCAGATGGCGTCGTAGTTCGCCGACTCGTTGCAGATGCGCCTGCCGCGGCGGTCCACCTTCAGGAACGGCTGGCTGCCCAGGTTGTGCTGGCCGGTGCGATAGAACGTGCCGTCCTTGGTGTAGCCGGCGTCCACTCCGGGCGGGACGTTGCCGCGGTCAAAGAGCATGGCCGCCGGGTCCAGGTCCTTCTCGGCGCCGACCCACATGGCCGCCTTGATGCCCTGGCCGGTGTTGGCGGGGTTGGCGTTCATGGACGTGGTCGCCTGCACCGCAAGCGGGTTGAGGGCCTTCAGCATCTCGGGGTTGTTCGCGTAGCCGCCCGTCGCAAGGACGACGTTCTTGGCGTTGATCTGCACGTAGCCGTCGCTGGTGTCAAAGATCGCGCCCGTGACGGGGCCGTCGCCCTCGCGGATGAGCTCCACGAGGTCAAAGCCGTACTTCAGGCTGTCCTCGTAGCCGTCCTCCTTCACGATCTGCTCGCAGATGCCCGTGTGGCCGAGCGTGCGGCCCTCGTGCTCGGGATCCGGGTAGCCGTCGTTGGAGATGTGGTGGCACTCCGGCGGGATGTAGTAGATGGTGCCGCCGGCCCTGCCGTCGCCGCCGTTCTCGACGTCCACGCTCACGGTCGAGGGGACGCCGCTGTGCTTCTCGTACGTGTCGGCGAGCCATCCGACGAACTCACCGGAGTGGTCGACCCAGACGCGGCCGACGGTCTGGTCGTTCTTGAAGGAGGCGTAGCGCGCCCACTCGTTGAGCCAGCGGCCCGGGTCGATCTCCAGGCCCGCCTCCTGCTGGAAGCGCGAGTTGCACGCGGCGATGTCGAAGTGCGCGCCGCCGTACATCGGCGTCTTCTCAGCGACGAGGAAGTCCATGCCGTTCTCGGCGGCGTAGAGCGCCGCCATCATGCCGGACATGCCCGCGCCGACGATCAGGTTCGTGGTCTCCAGCGTGTCGACGATGTCGGCGGGCGCGATCTTCGGCGCCTCGCCGAGCCAGCCGGCGCCCTGGGCGTTGGAGGTCGGC
>CACZRK010000150.1 GCA_902783515.1 uncultured Coriobacteriaceae bacterium
GCGCGCTCGACCCACACGGACAGTGCGATCAGCACGCCGAGCACGAGGAACCCGCCGGCAGGCGTGACCATGACGATCATCGGCTCGACCGAGGCCGGCAGCACGCGCACGCCGAGCAGCGTGCCGGCGCCGAGCAGCTCGCGGATCGCGGACATCCCCACGAGCGCGATCGTGAAGCCGACGCCCATGCCGAGGCCGTCCGCCATCGCCGCGGGCACCGCGTGCTTGGAGGCGAAGACCTCCGCGCGGCCGAGCACGATGCAGTTCACGACGATCAGCGGCAGGTAGATGCCGAGCGCGTCGTTGAGCTCGGGCAGGTAGGCCTGCACGAGCATCATCACGAGCGTCACGAAGCTCGCGACGATGGTGATGAAGGCGGGAATGCGCACCGAGGAGGGGATCACGCGACGCAGCGCCGAGACGACCGCGCCCGAGCAGACGAGCACGAACGTGGTGGCGACGCCCATGCCCAGGCCGTTCGTGACGGCGGTGCTCACCGCGAGCGTGGGGCAGAGGCCGAGCATCTGGCGCATCACGGGGTTCTCGACGAGAAGGCCCTTGGAGAAGGTCTGCCTGAGGGAGGGACCCGCCGGCGCGTCGGTCGCGACCTGCGCCCGCGTGCCCGTTCCCGTCATCTTGTCCGTCATCGTCTACGCCTCGCCTTCGGTCGTGGCCTGCCCGGGCTCGTCGGCGTCGCTCGCGCCGGCCGCGCCCGGTCCGTCCGCGGCGCCGTCGTCCGCCAGGCCCCGGATCGCCTGCGTCGCGGCGTTGAACGCGCCGAGCGCCGCCTTGGAGGAGATGGTCGCGCCGGTGATCACGTCGATGTCCGCGACCTGGAGCGGCTCGGCGGCGCGGCCTACGAACTGATCGACGAACTGCGGCTCCGCGACGCGGGTACCCAGGCCGGGCGTCTCGCCGTTCGCCATCGCGGTGACGGCGGTCACGGTGCCGGCGGCGTCAAAGGCGATGGCGAGCGGGACCTGCCCGCTGTAGCCCTTGGACGAGGCGACGACCACGCGGCCGATCGTGCGGCCGTCGGCGTCCACGGCGTCGAGCAGGGCGGTGACGCCGGGGACGTCGCAGGCCAACGGCGTGAAGTCCGCCGCCTCGGGCATGAGCGCGCGATAGGTCAGCTGTGCGCGCTCCTCGGCCACCTGCGCGGCGACCGGTTCCGTCACCGCGTGGACGACGCCGAGCAGGACGCCCGCGACCACGCAGATCGCGACGAGCACGACCACGGGCCGGATGAGCTGGGCACGCGAGGCGCGCGAGGCGCGCGCGGCGGGGGTCGGCCTACTCATGGCGCGCACCTCCCTGACGGGTGCCGGACGCGGCGGCGGCCCGGCGGGCGGCGACGCGACGGCCGAGGCGGCCGCGCCGACGCGGGGCGCCGAGCGGGCGCGCGGCGGTGAGGTAGTCGATGTAGGGCACGAGCAGGTTCATGAGCAGGATCGCGTAGGCGACGCCCTCGTTCATGTTGCCCCAGAAGCGGATGAGGCCGGTGACGAGCGCGAGCCCCACCCCGAAGACGACCTTGCCCGACGCGGTCGCCGGCGAGGTCGCGTAGTCGGTCGCCATGAACACGGCGCCGAGCAGCAGGCCGCCGGAGAGCACCTGCGCGACGGGGTCGTGACCGGTCGCCCAGGCGAACAGCGCCAGGCCGGCGACGTAGGTGACGGGGACGTGCCAGGTGATCGTGCGGGTGGCGAGCAGCCAGACGAGGCCGAGCAGGATCGCCAGCGCGCTCGTCTCGCCGATCGTGCCCGCCTGCGTGCCGACGAGCAGGGCAAGCGTCGGCAGCGGCGCGGCGCTCGGCGCGAGCACGGTGGCGCCGGCGACGACGTCGACGCCGGCGGGGGTCGCCAGGCTGACCTGCGGCGCCACGTACGTCGTCATCGCGGCGGGGAACGCGACCGAGAGCGCGATGCGCCCCACGACCGCCGGGTTGGCGAAGTTGCGGCCGATGCCGCCGAACAGCCCCTTCACCAGGATGACGGCGATGAACGCGCCGACGACCACCATGTACGGCGGCAGCGTCGGCGGCACGCAGCACGCGAGCAGCGCGCCGGTGACCGCCGCGGACAGGTCGCCGGTCGTGGCGGGGACCCTGCGCAGGCGGCACCACAGCCACTCGAAGACGACGCAGCTCACGATGGACGTCGCGATCACGACCAGCGCGGGCAGGCCGAAGAGGACGATGCCGGCGACCAGGGCCGGCGCGAGCGCGACCAGGACGTTGCGCATGAGGGAGCGCGTGGTCACGGGGCTGAAGATCTGCGGGCCGGGGAACAGCACGAGCTCCGGCGTCATGGCGGGCTGCCGGGGCCCTTCCGTGGGGGTCGCCGTCGCGGGCTGCCGGGGCCCTTCCGTGGGGGTCGCCATCGCCTACGCCTCCCTTCTCGCGCCACGGCGGCGCGCCTTCACGAGGTCACGGGCCAGACGGGTCGTCTGGGTGAGCGGCTGCCTGGCGGGGCAGACGTAGGAGCACGTGCCGCACGCCATGCAGAGGTCGGCCATCTGGGCGTCAAGGGCGGCGACGTCGCCGCGCTGGTAGGCGGTCTGGATGGCGCGCGGCGAGAGCTGCATCGGGCAGGCGTTGACGCAGGCGTCGCAGCGGATGCAGGCCGTGGTCCGGGGCTTCTGGACGGCGTCCTCGCTGAACACGAGCAGCCCGTTGTTCTGCCGCACGATCGGGTAGTCCAGGTCAACCTGCGAGTAGCCCATGAGCGGGCCGCCCGTGATCACCTTGCGGGGCTCGCGGGCCAGGCCGCAGTAGTCGATGACCTCGCGGATCGGGGTCCCGATGCGGACCATCAGGTTCTGGGGTCGCGCGACGGCGTCGCCCATCACGGTGACGCGGCGGCTGACCAGCGGCATGCCGTCGCGCAGGAACGCCCCGATCATGGACATCGTCGTGACGTTGAAGAGCATGACGCCGGCGTCGGTGACATGGCCGCCGCGGGGGATGGCGCGCCCGGTCGCGTTGTGGACGAGCACGTGGCCGGCGCCCTGCGGGTAGCGCTCCGGCAGCACGCAGACGTCGACGCGCGCGTCGGCGCGGGCGCGCTCGCGCATGAGGCGGACGGCGGCGCGCTTGTCGCGCTCGATGCAGATGAGCGCACGCGGCACGCCGGAGAGGTCAAGGCAGGTGGTGACGCCCTCCATGATCGTGTCGGGGTGCTCCATCATCTCGCGGTAGTCGCTGGAGATGTAGGGCTCGCACTCGGCGGCGTTCACGAGCCAGGTGTCGACCGGCGTGCGCGAGAAGTCCACGTCCAGCTTCAGGTCGGTCGGGAAGCCCGCGCCGCCGAGGCCGACGATGCCGCTGCGCTTGAGGGCACCCACGAGGCCCTCGTAGTCGGTGACGACCGGCGGGCGCACGCCCGGGTCCACGGTCTGCGCGCCGTCGGGCTGGATGACCACGGCGACGTCGGTGCGGCCGTTGGAGTAGAAGACGTCGCGCAGCTCGCGCACCGTGCCGGAGACCGACGAGAAGATGTCGGCCGAGGTGCGCGCGTCGGCGTGCCCCACGAGCGTCCCGACGTCCACGTGGTCGCCGCGCCTGACCTGCGGCGTGCAGCGGGCGCCCACGTGCTGTTGCATCGGCAGCACGACCTGCGTCGGCAGCGGCATGACGCTTGTCGGCATCTCCGCCGTCACCTTGTCGTGCGGCACGTCGGCGCCGCGGAGCCTGTGCAGGCGGAAGATCGATGACGGATGTATGGCCACGGGCCGGTCCCTCCCTTGCGTGCGAGTGTTCTTTGGCGGCCGTCGTCGACGGTCGCGGCGCGCGGACGCGCGGGCGCGTGCGAGGCGTGACGACGCCCCTGGGCGCGTGCGGTCAATTGATACCGTGCGATCAACCATCAGCATGTGGTAAGTACAACATCACGAATTCTTGCGAGGCGAGATGCCGTCAGGCGTCCGCGGGCGGCGCACGCACCACGTCCGCGTCACGCGCGCACCACATGTGGCGCGCGGGGAGCGCGGGAGGCGCGGAGCGCGCGGAGGGTGATATCGGGCAA
>CACZRK010000151.1 GCA_902783515.1 uncultured Coriobacteriaceae bacterium
CGGCGCGCGTCGTCGGGGCGGCCGGCGGTCGCGTAGAGCCGCACGAGGTCATCGACGTCAAATCGCTTCTCGGCCGTGAACGTGACGCGCTCGGCGACGCCATCGCGCTCGATCGCCTCGCGCCGCGCCGACCTGCGCTCCTCGGGCGAGACGTACGTGCGGCAGGCGTCGAGAAACGCGTCAAAGCCGCCCGCCCCGTAGCGGCGCGCGACCTCGCGCACGAACACGCCCAGGTACTCCTCCTTGGCGAGGAACAGCGAGAGCGCGACCTCAAGCCGCCACGCCGGGACGCCCCGCTCGGCAAGCCGGACGATGTCGGCACCGTTGACCTGCGCGTTCACGGCGTTCGTCGCCAGATAGTCGGCAAGCCCCTCCTCGTGCGTGGCGCCGAGGACGCGCTGCGCGCAGTAGCACGCCACGCCCGTGCGGTCCTTGCCCGAGCTGCAGAAGACGAGCGTCGGCTCCGTCGCGAAGGCGAGCGCGTGCACCGCCGGCACGAGGGCCTCGACGTGCTCGGCCATGCTCACGTAGATGTTCGCCATGCGCTCGCCGGGGCGCTGCCGCCCCAGGTCGCCCTCGCGCAGCTGACGGGCGAGCGTCGCGTCGGCGAGGCCGGGCAGGCTCGGGACATCGTGCGGGCCGGTCGCCGGCCTCGTCGCGCGAGTGCCGACGCCGGCGCGCATGACGACGTAGAGGGGCTCGTCGGGCACGCTGACGCGGGCGCCGGGGATGCGCACGGCGGGCGCCACCGCGCGCTCGGACTCCGCGCGCAGGTCCCAGACGCGGCGAATGCCCAGGTCGAGAAGGGCGTCGATCCCGGGCGCGTCGACGGCGGGCGTGCGGCTGCGCCACACGGGCGCGCCGTTGGCGCTCGTGAACGCCTGCCGCAGGCCGCAACTCTCCCGCAGGTCGCGCAGGGCGTCGTCGCCTGCCGGGGCCGCCGGCGGGGTCGCGGGGGCCACCCCGTCCCGCGCGCCCGCGCCCGCCTCACCCGGCATGCTCGTCACCCCACGCGATGAACGCCCAGCGCACGTGGCGCGGCGCGTCGGAGCGGTACGCCCGCGAGGAGCCCGGCCGCTCATCCGGGTCGATCGCGTAGTGCGCGTCAAGGAACGCGTCCAGGCGCGCGCTCTCCTGGGCGGACAGGTCGCCGCCCACCATGGCCGCCAGCCGCTCGTGCGCCTGCGCGCGGTCGCGGAAGGCCGGCCAGCCGTGCGAGGCGAGGTACGTGAGGTCGGGGTGCAGGCCGTGGTCGAGCAGCACGTTCAGGCAGTACACGTCATCCGCCACCCGCGTGCGGCGGCGGCCGATCGCCTCGAACGCGCGGTCGTCGGCGCGCGGCGAGCGGTCCGCTGCGACGGTCCCGCAGACGCGCCGGCGGGCGACGCGGTCCAGCGAGGCGAGCGCGTGCGTGAGGTGCTCGGTCGCCAGCGAGCGCGAGGCGATCGCGACGTCCACCGCGTCCTCCCCCAGCCCGGCGGCGTCCCAGTCGTCGTCCCACGCGAGCAGCCGCACGTCCAGGCGGTCGGCGACGCCCGCCGCCTCGGCGCGCCGGGTGAGCTCGTCGAGCATGCCGCGCGAGAAGTCGGCGCACACGACGCGGCAGCCCGTCCGCGCGAGCGGAATGGCGAGCAGGCCGACGCCGCAGCCCATGTCCAGGACCGTCTCGCCGGGCCGAATCGCCGCGAGCTCCAGGAACCGGCGCTCGTACGCGCCGGCGTCCACGTCGGTGGCGCCGTACTTCGCGGCACGCGCGTCCCATGCCTCGGCGTCGGCGGGTGCCGCCCGCGTGCCCTGGTACGCGCGCCACGCGGCCTCCCAGTCCACGCCGGCCACGTGCGCCCCGTCATGCTGGATGAAGTTCCTCACGCGCCCCACTCCTCCCGCGGACCGTCCGCGATTCCTTCGCGCTCCCCCGCGGCTAGTCGATCTGGATCTCCGCGTAGGCGGACTCCGGGCTCGCCTTGCCCTCGTCGTTGACCGACCGCACGCGCAGCACGTAGGCGCCCGGCTTCTCCGGCGTCCACGTGAACGTCCACGTGAGGTTCTGGTAGTCGTTCGTGCCGTCCGTGTCGTAGCGCGTCCAGTGCGCGCCCTCGTCCAGCGAGAACTCGATCGCCGCGATGCGGTGGCCGAAGTCGTACGCGTTCCCCTTGAACTCGATCGGCGTGCCCACGTGCCCGTACGTGCGTGGAATCATGGCGCTCCCCTTCCGTTCCCGTCCGTCGCCCCCGTCGGCGACCCGCGCGCCGCGGACGCGGCCATCTGCCGACGGCGCGCGGACGACGCCCGCTCCCGCCATTCTGAACCTTGCCCTCGGGGCAGACTCCAGAGCATTCTAGCCCATCGCGGACGCCCATCGCGGAAGCGGGGCGCGCAGGGCCTGGCGCGACCAGGCGCGGTGGTCGGGCCCGAGCCGCCGGAGCGCACGGCCGCGCGACATGCGTCCGCCGAGCCCCTTGACTCTGCCCCAAGGGCACTCCCTATAGTGGGCGTAGGTTATTGGTGGGCGTAGGTTATTGGCGACACGGGAGGGGATTGTCATGCATCGCAGGGAGATCTCCGATGACAGGCGGCTGGTCGGACGCGCGTCGTCCGCCGACCGCACGCTCAGCAGGCGCTCGTTCGCGGCGGGCGCTGCGGGTGTTGCCGCGGCGACGGTCGCCGGCCTCGCGGCCGGGCGGACGGC
>CACZRK010000152.1 GCA_902783515.1 uncultured Coriobacteriaceae bacterium
AGGCCGAGCAGGACCGCGAGATCGCGCACCTGCAGGAGTTCATCGAGAAGTTCCGCTACAAGGCGACCAAGGCCCGCCAGGCGCAGGACCGCATCAAGAAGCTCGACAAGTTGCTCGCGAACCGCATCGTGATCCCCGAGCAGGAGAAGAAGGTCCACTTCCGCTTCCCCCAGCCCCCGCGCACGAGCGACCTGGTGGTTGACCTGGAGGACGTCGCCAAGTCCTACGGCGACAAGACCGTCTACGACGACGTGAGCCTGAAGCTCTACCGCGGGGAGCGCGTCGCGCTCGTCGGGCCGAACGGCGCCGGCAAGTCCACGCTCATGAAGATCATCGCCGGCGAGATCACCCCCGACAGGGGCGCCTGCAGGCTCGGCCAGGGCGTCGAGGTCTCGTACTACGCCCAGCACCAGCTGGAGGAGCTTGACCTCGGCAACACCGTCATCCAGGAGATGGACCGCGCTGCGACGGGCTGGACCTCGTCGGAGGAGCGTCAGCTGCTCGGCGCCTTCCTCTTCAAGGGCGACGACATCGAGAAGAAGGTGAGCGTGCTGTCCGGCGGCGAGAAGGCACGTCTGGCGCTCGCCAAGATGCTCGTTGCGCCGCGCCCGCTGCTGCTGCTGGACGAGCCGACCAACCACCTGGACATCAACTCGGTGGACGTGCTCGAGGACGCCCTGTCGCAGTTTGACGGGACGATCGTGCTCATCTCGCACGACCGTCACCTCATCCGCGCCGTCGCGAACCGCATCGTGGAGGTCAAGGACGGTGCGGTCACCGTGTACGACGGCGACTACGACTACTACCTGTGGAAGTCGGCGCAGCTCGCCGAGGGCCAGGCCGAGGGTCAGGAGGCCGCCGGCGAGGCGCGCGGCGACGATGCCGCCCTCGCGAACCCCGCGAAGATCACGAGCGAGAACGCGGCCGCGGTGCTCGCCGCCGCGACGACAGCCGAGATCAAGGGCAAGGGCGCGGCGCAGAAGGCGAAGCAGGCCAACGAGGCGGCCATCGCCGCGGCCAAGCTCGTGCTCGCGGGGGCCGAGGATCGCGGCGGCCACAAGTCCAAGGAGCAGAAGCGCGCCGAGGCGCAGGCGCGCGCGGAGCTGAGCAAGCGTCTCGGCGCCGAGAAGCGCCGGCTCGCGAAGCTCGAGCAGGAGCTTGAGACGTGCCAGAAGCGCTACGACGAGCTGATGACGCTCATGGCATCCGAGGAGCTCTACGCGGACCAGGCGGCGTTCGACAAGGCGATGCAGGAGTACACGACGCTCAAGCCCCGCATCGACAAGCTGGAGGAGGAGTGGCTGGAGCTCTCCGAGACGATCAACGAGAGGTCGAGCTAGCGTGAAGAGGCTTGGTGCGTTCCTCCTCAGGGTCCTCCAGACCGCGCTGCTGCTCGCGTCGATCGCGGTCGCGCTCCTCGCGTTCACGCAGCTGTTTCCCGCCCTCACCCTTCGGGCGGGGCTGACGACGTATGCGATGGAGTTCACCGCGCGCCTGCCGGGGTGGCTTGCGCTGTGGGGCGTCCTGCCCGCCCCGACGGGCGGCGTCTTCCGTACGGACCTGTTCGTCGTCGCGCTTGCGGCGCTCGTCGCCTCCGACGTCGCGCGACGGGTCGCAAAGGGGTTGAAATGACGCTCGGCCATCTCTCGCTCGCCGACGTCGCGCTGATCGCGATCCGTCTCGTGATCGTGATCGCGTCGATCGTCGCGCACGAGCTCTGCCATGGTCTTGCCGCCTATCGCCTCGGCGACCGCACGGCGAAGGACGCGGGGCGACTCACGCTCAACCCGCTGCGCCACCTGGACCCGTTCGGGAGCGTCCTGCTGCCGGCGCTGATGGCGTTCACCGGAGGCCCGATCTTCGCCTACGCGAAGCCCGTGCCCTACAACCCGGCGAACTTCAGGAACCGCCGTCGCGACGAGCTGCTCGTCGCGCTGGCGGGGCCGGCGGCGAACCTCGTGCTCGGCGTCGTGGGCGTCCTCGTGATGTGGGTGGCGTACCTGGTGGGCGCCGGTGATCCCGTGCGGCTGCATGACGTGCGCTACTGGGTCTACTGGTTCGGGTACAGCGTTGCGCTTATCAACTTCGTGCTGTTCTTCTTCAACATCATCCCGATACCGCCCCTTGACGGGTCGTCCGTCATCGCCGCGCTCATACCGCAGCGATACATGCCGGTCTTCTACCGCGTGAAGAGCTACTCCATGCTCATCCTGATCGTCATCGTCTTCGCGCTGCCGATGGTGCTCAACATGGACCCGATCGGGGCGTACTTCTCGGTGACGTCGGATCGGCTGCTCGACGCGCTCTCGCCGCACCTGACGTACTACGTCAGCGGCACGGGGCTGTGAGGCCATGAGCTACCGCGTCTCGATCAACGGGTTCGAGGGACCCTTTGACCTGCTGCTGACCCTCGTCACGCGCCAGAAGGTGGACATCGGCGCCGTGAGCGTCTCGGAGATCGCCCAGCAGTACCTGGACGAGGTCGGCCGCCTGGTCGACCTTGACCTGGACGTGGCGAGTGACTTCGTGTATGTGGCGTCGTCGCTGCTGCAGCTCAAGGCTGCATCTCTCGTTGACATTGAGGTTGAGAGTTCCGCGCAGGACGAGGACGGCGACGAGGAGGACCTGACGCCGGAGGAGCTGCGCGAGGTCCTGATCGCGCGACTCATCGAGTATCGGACGTTCAAGTCGGCGGCACGCGCGCTCGAGTCGCGTGGCGAGGCGGAGGCGCGCATGCATCCGCGCGTCGCCGGGCCGGACCCCGACTTCATCGGCGTGCTCCCGGACTACCTGAAGAACGTGCCGCTCGTGACGATCGCCCAGGCCTGCGCGCGTCTTGACGGGCGACGCGAGCGGATGCTGCTCGAGAGCGAGCACATCGCGGCCAAGCGCATGCCCCTGGAGACGCGCGTGGAGCAGGTCGACGAGGTCGTGCGCAGGCGCGAGCACCTCACGTTTGACGAGCTCGTCTCGGACGACCCGTCGGTCCAGAACCGCGTCGTGAGCATTCTCGCGCTTCTCGAGCTTGACAAGCGACACGCGCTTTCGCTCACGCAGCGCGTGCCGTTCGGGACCATCCTGATCGACCGCGTCGCGGACGCGCCGGCCTTCGACCGCGCGCGCGACGCCGACGGCCTTACGATTGACCGTCCCGAGACGGAGCGGCGCGGCGATGAGGGGGACGCGAGCGAGGAGGGCGCGACTGCGTGTGACGATAGCGCTGGCGCAAGCACGGGGAATCACGAAGCATAACGCTTCAGATGAACATGAGCATAAGCGTTATCGAAGCGCGTGCGGATGCATGTCGCGTACGGATGAGAGACATTAACGCTTAAGCTATGCTTGAGAGATGAGGTCACCCATGATGGAGCCACGAGAGAACGATTCGGACGACGTGGCGCTGCAGCCGCAAGACGAGCCGCACGACGACGACATTCGCGCTCGGCTCGAGGCCCTGCTGCTCGTGTCAACTGACCCGGTGAGCGCGAAGGCGCTCGCACAGGCGGCAGGCTGCGAGACCGCGCAGGCGACGCAGGAGCTCAGGGGCCTTGCCGCCGAGCTGCTCGCGCAGGGTCGCGGCATACAGCTGCGTGAGGTCGCCGGCGGCTGGCGCCTGTACACGCACCCCGCCTACCACGAGATGGTCGAGAAATATATCCAGTCGTGGGATTCGCGGCGGCTGACGCAGGCCGCGCTCGAGACGCTTGCCGTGATCGCGTATCATCAGCCTGCGACGCGTGAGGGCGTGCGTGCCGTCCGCGGCGTGAACTCTGACAGCGCGATCGCATCGCTCATGGACAAGGGGCTTGTGCGCGAGCTGGGAAAACGCGAGGGCTCGGGCTCCATCCTCTACGGCACGACGCCCGCGTTTCTTGAGCGCTACGGCCTGCGCTCTCTGGACGATCTCCCGCCCTTGGATCAGTTCGCGCCGGATGACGAGACGCGACGTCTCATTCGCGAGCGTCTGAGCGGCGCGCACATTCAGAGCACGCTTGATGAGATCGCGGATGACGACGTCCCTGACGACGACTAGGCGGCTAGCCCCGCTCGTCGTTCGCACGCGCGGGGTGGGTCACGGGTATAACGCTTAGGTTTACAGTTACGGCAACGGCCTGCCGCCGCCTTGAGGGCGGGCCGTGGTGCCGAGGGTGGGACGAGACGGAAGGATGCCCATGGCGAGCGAGACAAACGGCACTTCAGGGATCGACGGGCCGACGGAGGAGCGCATCGTGCCGATGCGTCTCCAGAAGTTCCTCGCGCGCGCGGGCGTCGCGTCGCGACGCGGCTCGGAGGACCTGATGACGGCGGGACGCGTGCGCGTCAACGGCGAGGTCGTGACCGAGCTCGGCAGCAAGGTCGATCCGAGGGTTGACGTCGTGGAGGTGGACGGCGTGCGCGTCAGCCTCGGCGAGGGCGCGGCATACCTCGTCCTCAACAAGCCCGAGAACGTCATCACGACGATGGACGACCCGGAGGGCAGGCCGACCGTCGTGCCGTACGTGCCCGTCGACCGGTTCCCCGGCCTGTTCCCGGTGGGGCGGCTGGACCGCGACACGACGGGCGTGCTGCTGTTCATGACAGACGGGGACCTTGCCGCCAGGCTGCTGCATCCGTCCTCGCACGTCACGAAGACCTATCACGCCGTCGTCCGCGGCGAGCTGTACGACGAGGACCTTGACCCGCTGCGCGACGGCATCGAGCTCGATGATGGGCCCTGTGTGCCGGCGATCTGCCGCCTGGTCAGCGCCGACGAGGCCTATGACGTGACGCTCGGACGGCTGCGCCGCGATGAGTCGGCCGTGGAGATCACCATCACCGAGGGTCGCAAGCGCGAGGTCAAGCGCATGTTCAGCGCGATCCACCACCCCGTGCTGGAGCTCAACCGCGTGAGCTTTGGGCCCATCACCGCGCGCGGGCTTGACGTGGGCGCGTGGCGCCTGCTCACGGCGGACGAAGTCGGTAAGCTGCGCGCGCTCACGGCGTCGTACCACGTGGGCGACCGCAACCCGAGCCGTGACGACGGGCACGACTTCGCGGGCGAGGGGGCGGACCATGACGAGTAGCGAGACGCGCGCGGCCTCCCGTCCGCTCGTCGTCGCGATCGACGGGCCCGCCGGCTCCGGCAAGTCGACCATCGCGAAGATCCTCGCGCGGCGCCATGGGTTCACCTACCTTGACACCGGCGCCATGTACCGCTCGGTTGCCCTCGCCGCCCTGAACGCGGGGATCGATGTCACGGACGAGGGGCGCGTGTGCGACCTCGCGCGGCGTCTGCGCGTCACGTTCGGGCGTGACGAGCAGGGCGAGCAGACGGTCTTCGCGGACGACGTGGAGGTCACGCGTGACATCCGCACGCCGCGCGTGGACGCCGCGGTCTCCAGCGTGGCGCGCATGCCCGGCGTGCGCGAGGCGATGGTGGACGAGCAGCGGCGCGTGGCGGGCGGCGACGCCGTCGTGTGCGAGGGACGCGACATCGGCACGGCGGTGTTCCCCCAGGCGCAGGTGAAGGTCTACCTCACGGCGTCCCCGGAGACCCGCGCGCACCGTCGCTCCCGCCAGAACCAGCTTCGCGGCATGGGGACGGGGTCGGCGCAGGAGGAGGCGGAGATCCTCGCCTCGATCATCCACCGCGACGAGGTCGACTCCCATCGCGAGGTCTCGCCCCTGCGCGCCGCCGATGACGCGCAGGTGATCGACACCTCCGACAAGACGATCGACCAGGTCGTCGAGCTGATCGACGCCTTGGTCACCAGCGCGCTCGCACGGGCATAGCGCTCGTGCGGCGTGCGTGCGCGCACGCCAAGGAAGGGCTTCGCTCATGAAGATGTTCGGCAACACGCCTGACGACCTCTTTGACGCCCCGATGCGGGAGTTCCCGTGGCCCGCGAAGGCGCTCTACTGGGTCTGTCTCGTGATCGTCAGCGCGTTCACCAAGCTCTACTGGCATTGGACCTGCGACGGGAACCTCCCGTACGCGAAGCCGGGCGAGCAGACGGGCAAGGTCATCATCGCGAACCACGCCTCGATGTTCGATCCCGTGGTGCTCATCATGATCTCCGCGTTTCGCGGCCGCCGGCTTCGCCCGCTCTACAAGAGCGAGTTCGAGTCCAGCTCGTTCGTGAACTGGTTCTTCAGCCGCGTCGGCGCCATCCCGCTCAAGCGCGGCAGCGCCGACACGAAGGCGATCCGGCGCGCGGTGAAGTCGCTGCAGCGCGGCGAGGACGTCTGCGTCTTCCCGGAGGGCACGCGGATCCGCGACCCCCATGCGCGGGCCGAGATCCACGGCGGGTTCGCTCTCATCGCCCAGATGGCGAAGGCCGACGTCGTCCCTGTCGCGATCGAGGGGTCGCACCGGATCAGCCCGAGGGGCAAGGGCTTCCCGCATCCCGCACGCGTGCGCATCCGCTACGGTGAGGCGCTCTCGCTGGATGACGTGGCGGGCGCGAGCCGCCGCGAGCGCTGCGACGAGCTGGAGCGCGTCGCGATGGCGCGCGTCTACGCGATGCGCGCGGAGCTGCGCGGCGAGGAGCCGATCGACGCGGGCGACGTGAACGGCGAGGGCGATAAGGCGGCGCGCTAGGCGTCGCGGGCTGTCTGACAAGAGACTGGTCGCGGCACGCGACCGCAGCGGTGACGAAAGGGTCTGGTGATCGAGGATGGCGGAGATTCGCGTCGCACGAGAGGCGGGCGCCTGCTACGGCGTCGAGCGCGCCTTGCGGCTGGTGGACCAGGCGGCGCGTGAGCACCCCGACGTGCACACGCTAGGGCCGCTCATCCACAACCCCCGCGTCGTCCGGGAGCTCGCCGCCCGGGGCGTCGACGAGGTCGACGACCTCTCCGAGCTTCCCGCCGGCTCGACCATCGTGATCCGCAGCCACGGCGTCGTGCCGAGCGTCATCAGGGGCGCGCAAGACCGCGGCCTGGGCGTCGTCGACGCCACGTGCCCCCACGTGAAGAAGGCGCATGACAGCGCGCGCATGCTCGCCGAGCAGGGATACACCGTCGTCATCGTCGGCGAGCCGGGCCACCCCGAGGTGGAGGGCATCCTCGGCCACGCGAACGGCAGCGCAATCGTCGTGGACGACCCCGCCGAGCTTGAGGGCAGGACCATCGGCGGGCGCGTGGGCGTCGTCGTGCAGACCACGCAGACCAAGGAGCTGCTGGACGCCGTGCTCGCTGCGCTCACGCCGCGCGTCTCCGAGCTGCGCGTCTTCCCGACGATCTGCTCGGCGACGCGCCGCAGGCAGCAGGCGGCGGCGGAGCTCTCGGCTCAGGCCGACGTCATGATCGTCGTCGGCGGCAGGAACTCCGGCAACACGACGCGCCTCGCGCAGATCTGCGCGGGCAACTGCCCGGCAACCCATCACATCGAGGGCGCCGACGAGCTGGACCCGTCATGGTTCACGGGCGCCGGCGTCATCGGCATCACCGCGGGCGCCTCCACCCCGGCGAGCCAGATCGAGTCCGTCCGCGCCGCGATCCAGCGGCTCACGGAGACGTCGGAGACCTCGGGGACGCCGCGGGACGAGGTGCGCGCGTGAGTGCCGGCTTCCCTGACGGCCCGCGCCCCGACGACGCGCCGCGCCCCGACGACGGGGGGCTGGCCACCGCATCCCCGACGACGTCCTCGGGTGAGAGCGCGCCATGCCCGACCGTCCCCGCCTACGGGAAGAGCGCGACGGGGCCGTACGAGCCGACGACGAAGCTGCCCGGCACGGAGGCCGCGGCGTCAGCCGCCGCGCGGGGCGCGCGCATCCTGTCGGTTGACGAGGGCAGCCCGGCGTGGCGCGAGGGCCTGCGCGCGGGGATGGTCGTCACGAGCGTGAACGACGTGCCGCTGGACGATGTCATCACCTGGGACTGGGAGGCTGACGGGCAGGACGTCTACCTGGAGGGCGTCGCGGACCCGGGCGGTCCGGGCGAGTTCGAGTTCGCCTGCGACATGCACCGCGACCTCGGCGAGGACTGGGGCGTCACCTTTGACGGCGCCGTCTTTGACGGCATGCGCACGTGCCGCAACAACTGCGAGTTCTGCTTCATGAAGATGCTCCCCAAGGGCATGCGCGACACGCTCTACATCCGCGACGACGATTACCGCCTCTCGTTTCTGCAGGGCAACTTCGTCACGCTCACGAACATGACCGACGAGGATGTGAGCCGCGTCGTCACGATGGCGCTCTCGCCGATGAACGTCTCGCTGCACGCGGTGAGCCCCGCCGTCCGCCGCAGGCTGATCGGGCGCAACGCGCCGCGCGGCCTTGAGGTGCTCGAGCAGCTGCTCGCCGGCGGCATCGAGGTGCACGCGCAGGTCGTGCTCGTGCCGCACGCGAACGACGGCGAAGAGCTGCGGCGCACGCTTGACTACGTCTGGCAGCGCCCGCTCATCACCTCGCTCGGCATCGTGCCGCTCGGCTTCACGAAGCACCAGGACACCTACCGCTCGTCCTACGCCGACGATCCCGCACTTGCGCACGAGGTCGTGACGATCGTGGGGGAGTACCAGCGCCGCTCGCGCGAGCTGACGGGGCGCACGCGCTTTCAGCTTGCCGACGAGTTCTATCTCTTCTCGCACGTCGATCCGCCAGCGGCCGCCGCATACGACGGCTATCCGCAGTATTACGACGGCATCGGCATGGTGAGGTCCTTCTTGGACGACCTCGCCGACGTCCGGACGGCCGCGCGCCACGCCGAGCTGCGCGCGGGGGTCGCGCG
>CACZRK010000153.1 GCA_902783515.1 uncultured Coriobacteriaceae bacterium
CAGGGTTCGCGTCCGCTACGTGAAGCGCGGGCGCCTGCGGTACCTGTCGCACCTCGAGATCCTGCGCTCCTGCGAGCGCCTCGTCCTGCGCGCAGGCCTGCCGTTCGCGATCACGCAGGGCTTCTCGCCGCGCATGCGCATCGCGTTCGGTCCCGCGCTGCCGGTCGGCGTCGCCTCCGACGACGAGTGGTTTGACCTCATGCTGCTGCGGTACGTCCCCGCCGGCGAGGTCCTGCGTCGCCTGCGGGAGGCGTCGGTGGAGGACCTCATGCCGCAGGAGGCGGCCTATGTCAACTTGCGCGAGGACTCGCTCTCGGCGGCGCTCACGATCGCCTCGTGGCGTGCGCAGGTCTACCTCGCCGACGCCCACGGCGCCGCGGTCGCGGGCGAGGGGCCCTCGCCCGAGCTCGTGCGCCGCGCGTGCGACGAGCTCCTGGCGTCGGGCGAGGTGCGCTACCTGCGCAGCGGCAAGGAGCGCGTCGTGCCGCTCGCGGGCAAGGTCGCGCGCGACCCCGAGGTCACCCGTGACGATGACGGGCGCGTGGTCGTGACGTACGCGACCCGCTCGTCCAACGAGGGTGCGCTGCGCCCGGACGTCTTCATGGGGGAGGTCTGCGCCCGATGCCAGTCCATGTTGACCGCTGGGCGGGAGCGTGGGGCGGCGACCGGCGGCTACGGGTTATCATCTGAGGACGTGAACGTGCGGTCGCGCATACGGCGCGTCGCCCAGTACTTGGAGAGTGAGGATGGCACATGGCTTCGCCCGATACGTCCTTGATGCCCGGTGACATCGTTCGAGGCATCGTCGACCATGTCGACTCCTCGTTGGATGCGTGCTTTCTTGACGCGGGCCCCTACGGGACCCTCTTCATACCCCTGGCCGGCCTGAACGGGACGACCGTCGCCCGCATGGTGCCCAACGCGCGTGTCTGCGTGCAGATCGTGGCGCCCCAGCGCGGCAAGAAGCTCCCGCGCGCGTCGGCGAGCATCGAGTTCTCCGGACGCACGAGTGTCCTGATCCTTGACGGCGCCGCGCTGACCGGCAAGAAGACGCCCGCCTCGGTGGAGGTCTTCGTGAGCAGGAAGGTCCCCGCCGTCAAGCGCGCCGAGCTGGCGACCAAGCTGCAGAACGCGGTCTCCGACCCCGCGACCGGCCTGCCGTCCATGCTCGCGACGGCGGTCGGCCCGATGACGATCATCCTGCGCACCCTCGCCGCCGAGGTGCCGTGGGAGCAGGTCCTGTCCGCGGCGGTCGTGCAGCTCACCGAGGCGGCGGCGTTCACGGTGCTCGCGCGCGCCGGCTCGGAGCCCGCGCTGCTCATGAGCGAGAAGACCGACGCCGACGGCGACTCCTCCATCGTCGCCAGGCGCTACGGCACGCCCGAGGACATGCTCGACGGGCGCCGGATCGCCCTGGCCAACGGCGGCGAGGTCGTCTTCGAGCGCACCGAGGCCATGTGGACGGTGGACGTGAACACCGCCCACGCGCACGCCACCGACAAGGCCGCCCTCATCGAGCAGGTCAACACCGAGGCGGTGCGGGCGATCGGGGAGTCCATCCTGGAGTACGACGTGGGCGGCCTCATCGCGATCGACTTCGTGAGCGGCCTGCCCAAGGCGAAGTTTGACGCGCTGCGCGAGACGCTGCAGGAGGCGCTCGGGACGAGCGGCGTCCACATCTCCGAGGACGTGGAGATCGGTGTCATGCTCGTGGCGCGCCGCGCGACGAAGCGCGGGTAGGCGGGGCGAGCGACCGGGGGTCGGGATCCCCGGTGCCGTCGAGGCCGACGCGTGACGCGCCGGTGCGCGACGCGCCGAGGGACGCCCGCGCGCGTTCTGGCGGAGGCGCACGAAGAATGTGTGGACTTCCTTCGCATGCAGGGCGGTCGCGCGCACGCTCATTGACTCGTTTTCCCGTGCGGACTAATATAGCTACTTGCTTGTAACGCGACCTGGAAGGTACCCAAACATGTACGCAATCATCGCCACTGGTGGTAAGCAGTATAAGGTGTCCGAAGGCGACACGATCCACATCGAGAAGATCGATGGTGAGCCTGGCACCGCTGTGAAGTTCGATTCCGTTCTCTTCATCAACGACGGCAAGAAGGCCATCACGGACGCCGAGCAGCTCGCCAAGGCCTCCGTTGAGGGCGAGATCCTTGACCAGTATCGTGACAAGAAGGTCATCGTCTTCAAGTTCCGTCGTCGTAAGCGCTATCACCGCACCCGCGGCCACCGTCAGTATCTGACGAAGGTCCGCATCACGGGCATCAACGCCGCTGCCAAGGCCTAAGGGCTGTTGCGTAGTTATCAGCGCTCGTAGCTCCGTTCAGTTCTTTCGCAAACGAGGAGTTTCTCATGGCACATAAGAAGGGTACGGGTACCTCCCGTAACGGCCGCGACTCAAAGAGCAAGCGTCTTGGTTGCAAGCGCTTTGACGGCCAGCTCGTGACCGCGGGCACCATTCTGGTTCGTCAGAACGGCACCCACTTCCACCCCGGCAAGAACGTCGGCCGCGGCAAGGACGACACGCTGTTCGCCCTCTGCGACGGCTACGTGAAGTTCACGCGCAGCACCAAGCGCTTCGCGAACATCATCCCGGTCGAGAAGGCCGCCGAGACGGCTGCCGCGCCGGCCGAGGCTGTCGCGGAGTAACGCGGCGTCAACACAGAATGTTGTGATGACCCCTGCGGCGCTGCCGCGGGGGTCTTTTTCGTATCAGGAGTCCTCATGTTCATTGATCAGGTGCGCATCAACGTGAAGGGCGGCGACGGCGGGGCCGGCTGCATGTCCTTCAGGCGCGAGGCATGCGTCCCCAAGGGCGGCCCGGACGGCGGCGACGGCGGGCACGGCGGCAACGTCGTGCTCCGCGCCGACCGCGGCAAGTCATCCCTCATCGACTTCCGCTTCAAGCACCACTTCCGCGCGGAGCGCGGCACGCACGGCCAGGGCGCCCGTCGCCACGGCGCCGACGGCGAGGACCTCGTGCTCAACGTCCCGCTCGGCACGATCGCCTACGAGCTGGACCCCGAGACCATGGAGCGCGCCTACCTCATCGCCGACCTCACGCACGCCGGCGAGATGGCGGTCGTCGGCGAGGGCGGCCACGGCGGTCGCGGCAACATCCACTTTGTGACGTCCGTGCGGCGCGCGCCGGCCTTCGCCGAGAAGGGAGAGCCGGCCACCGAGCACTGGATCGAGCTTGAGATGAAGCTCATGGCCGACGTCGGGCTCGTCGGCATGCCGAGCGTCGGCAAGTCCTCGCTCATCGCGCACATGAGCGCGGCCCGCCCCAAGATCGCCGACTACCCGTTCACGACGCTGCAGCCCAACCTCGGCATGGTGCGCGTCGGCGAGTACGACTACGTGGTCGCCGACATCCCCGGCCTCATCGAGGGCGCCGCGGAGGGCAAGGGGCTCGGCCACGAGTTCCTGCGCCACATCGAGCGCACTGCGCTCATCATGCACGTCGTCGACCTCTCCGGCTCCTATGAGCAGCGCGACCCCGTCCACGACTACCTGGTCATCAAGCGCGAGCTCGCCGAGTACGCGAGCGACCTCTCGCAGCGCCCCACGGTCATCGTCGGCAACAAGTGTGACCTGCCCGGCACCGAGGAGGCCTCCGGTCGCATGCGCGAGCTCGCCGAGCGCGAGGGGCTGCCGTACTACGAGGTCTCGGCGGCCACCGGCGTCGGCATGCACGACCTCATGATGGCGGTCGGCAAGATGGTCCGCGAGCTGCGCGGCGCCGTCCAGGACGAGGACGAGGCCACCGCGCCCGACCAGTACGCAAAGGTGTGGACGGCGCGCCAGCACCGGCGCGAGCGCGTCACGAAGGTGTCCAAGGAGGGCCCCGGCGTCTGGCGCCTCAGCGGGAAGTCCATCGAGCGCATGGTCATCCAGACCGACTGGGACAACGACGAGAGCATCATCTACCTGCAGCACCGCCTGGACCGCCTCGGCATCGAGCGCGAGCTGCTCAAGGAGGGCGCGCGCAACGGCGACGTCGTGCGCATCCTCGGCTACGAGCTGGAGTTCACGGGCGTCGACGACGACACGTCGGACGTCCTGAGCGAGGACGCCGCGGAGGAGCTGGACTGGGAGGAGTTTGACGCGCCCGCCGATGACGATGACGTCGATGAGCCCGACGGCGAGTGACGAGCCGGGCCTCGCGCCGCTCGTGGAGGACTGCGGCGGGCTGCGAGGCCGTGCGCGCGTGGGCATCGTGGGCGGGACGTTCGACCCGATCCACGTGGGGCACGTCCAGGCGGGCCTGCTGGCGCGTGACCAGCTTGGCCTGGACGCCGTCGTGTTCATGCCCGCCGCGCGCTCAAACTTCAAGCGGGATCTCGTGCCGGCGCCGGCGGCCGACCGCGTGGCGATGGCCCGCCTCGCGCTCGCGGGCCTGGCGCGCTGCCTCGTGAGCGCGCAGGAGGTCAGGCGCGGCGGCGTCTCGTACACCTCGCAGACGCTCGCGGAGGTCGCCACGCAGCTCGGCCCGGGGACGCGGCTCTACTTCGTCCTTGGCGGCGACGCGCTCGCGACGCTGCCGACCTGGCACGACGCGGCGACGATCGCACGCCATGCGACGATCGCCGTCGCGGCGCGCGCGGGCGGGGCGGACGTCGCGCGAGCGGCCGAGCGGGCCCGCGCCTGCGCGGCGCGCTTCTCAGTCACCGTGCTCGCGGGGGACGTCACGCGGGTCTCCTCGACGCAGGTCCGCGGGCTCGTGGCGAGGGGACGCTCGACCGCGGGTCTGCTCGACCCGCGCGTGCGCGCCTACATAGACGGGCGCGGGCTGTATCGCACGGCGGCCGGCGCGTTCCGCCGGGAAGGAGCTGAGTGACCATGGGGAAGAAGCGTGCCGCCTCCGAGGCGGCATCG
>CACZRK010000154.1 GCA_902783515.1 uncultured Coriobacteriaceae bacterium
AGGTGGTACAGGGACGTCAGGATCAAGAGCGACCTGGATTACAGGAGCCCCATGCAGTATCGAAGGGATTTGGGCCTAGCAGCATAGGATGGTTTTGGTCCAGGATTCCCACCGCAGTCCCAGTGTGCGCGTGCCGATTTGCCGCCGTTGTTGTGCGCGCGAAAGATGATCGACGGTCTGTCGTGCACGAGCGCGGGAAGAACGCGCTTCTTAACGTGTCTCCCAGTAAGCGTTCGCTCGGAAAATCGCCGACGAATCATTCGGAAAATCGCTGATGGCCTATTCGGAACGTGGACCGCGCTGGAGCACGCCGAGAGCGTGAGCTACGTGGACGAGACGCTCTCCCTGGCGCGCGAGGATCCGTCCGCCATGCTGGTGGGGGAGCGACCTCACGTCATTGACGAGTGGCAGCGCGCCCCCGCGATCTGGGACGCCGTTCGGCACGAGGTCGATCGGACGCGAGGCCTGCGCGGTGCCTGGATCCTCACGGGCTCATCGACGCCGTTGCCTCGATCTTCCGATGGCGACGGCTCGATCCCCAGCCATAGCGGCGCCGGGCGCATCGGCCAGATCCGCATGCGCCCCATGACGCTGTCGGAGAGCGGCGACTCCTTGCGCTCCGTCTCGCTGGCGGGCCTGTTTCGCGGCGAGTTCGAGCCGGTGCAGATCGAGACCGATGCGCGCGCCATCGTTGACCTCGCATGCCGAGGCGGATGGCCCGACGCCATCGACCTTGCCCCCGAGGACGCCCAGCTCGTCGCGCGCGAGTACCTTCGGCTGCTGAGGCGCGAGAGCATTCCCCGTCAGGGCAAGGACGGGGACGTCGCGTCGCGCCTGCTCTTTTCGCTCGCGCGCAACCTCGGCCAGGCCGCGACATACAAGACGCTGATCGCTGACATGCGCGACGCCGCGGGCGACGCCGACGTCGCCGTCTCCACGCACGTCTCGTACCTTGCGCTGCTCAGGGCGATGTACGTGCTGGACGAGGTTCCCGGGTGGGTGCCGCAGGCCCGATCGCCCAGACGCGTTGCGACCAAGCCGAAGCGATACCTCGCGGACCCCTCGCTTGCCGTGGCCGCGCTCGGCATGTCGCCCGACGCCCTCATGGAGGACTGGCAGACGTTCGGCCTCGTGTTCGAGAACATGTGCATTCGCGACCTCGAGGTGTACGCCGAGGCGCTCGAGCCTGCCGCCGACGTGCCGGTGCGGTACTATCGTGACGACGCCGGACTGGAGGCGGACGCCGTCATAGAGCTCGCCGACGGCAGATGGGCCGCGTTCGAGATCAAGACGAGCGAGACGAAGGCCGACGAGGGTATCAAGAACCTCAGGCGCCTGCGCGACAAGCTTTGCGCGAACCCCTCGGCACGCACGAGGCCTCCTGCGTTCATGGCCGTCCTGACCGGGATCTCGCACTACGCCCGAAAGGTCGAGGACGGCCTGTACGTCATTCCGATCCGCGGGCTCACGGCGTGATCGACGCGAGACCGGCGCGAGGCCCTGCCCCGTGTTCGCGCACGGACGGTTCGCGAGCGAACACGGGCGGATGCGAACCGCTAAGTTTGCATGCCTATGCGTCCTGCCCGAGGTACGTCAGCGCGCTCTGCGCGATGAAACGACCTCCCACAAGGCCCCAGCCACACTGCGAGCCTGCGGCGACAAGGACGTCATACTGATAGCCGTAGAGACCACCGGTGTCGGAGCCGCCGGCGTAGAGGCCCGGGATCGGCTTGCCCTCGGTGTCGATGACGCGGCACTGCTCGTCGATCTTCAGGCCGCCGACGGTGGTGAAGAAGGTCCGGTTCATCTTGAAGGCGTAGTAGGGCGAGGTGGTCAGCGCGCGGCAGTACGAAGCATCCTTGCCGAACACAGTGTCCCCGCCGTCCTCGTACGCGTTGTACTCCTCGATGGTCGAGCACAGGACCTCCGGGTCGAGCCCCATCTTCTCGGCGAGCTCATCGACGCTGTCGGCGACAAAGACGTTCTCGTCACCGGCCGTCGCGGCATCGTCAATCTGCTCAAAGAGCCCCTCGAGCTTGGTGCCGGCTGCGTGGATGTTGTTGGGCCCGACAACGAGGCCCTCGTTGACGAGCATGTCCAGATAGCCCTTGTCGAAGACGGAGTACACGTCGTTGACCGTCATCGACGCCGCGCCGGCCGCGGAGAAGTTGCCGGTGATGGACTCGTCGGCGAAGCGCACGCCGTTCTCGTTCACCCAGACGCTCGGCTGCCACGCGGCGGCGATGGCGATGGGATCGCTAAACGAGTCGTAGTCCGATACCGTGTAGCCGCAGACCATGACGGCACCAGGGATATGCAGCGCGGCGTTTGCCGAGAGCCCCATCGCGATGCCGTCGCCGTCGCGTCCCTCAAAGCCGAGTGCGCGCCAGCGCGAGGGATCCCAGCCCGTGTACGCGCTGAACATCTCGTCATTGTTCGCATAGCCGCCCGTGCAAAGCACCACGACCGGCGCGTCGTACTGCACGGCCCGTCCGCCGTCGTCCGTGGCGACGACGCCCGCGACCTTGCCGTCGCGCATGAGGAGCTGCTTTGCCGACGTCTCGAACGCGAACGTCACGCCCTCCTCCTCGGCGCGGGCGTAGAGCGTGTCCATGAGGCCTCGCATGCGGTTCACGGGGATGTGCCAAGTCTGCTCGGAGAGTCCCGTGCTCTCCACGTCGTCGAACTCGACGCCCTCGTCGAGCAGCCAGTCGATCATGTCGGACGAGTCGTTGACGTAGCGGCGCAGCACTCGCGCGTTGTTCGCCCAGTTGTGGTAGGCCATGCACTTCCGGAAGACCTGATCCTTGGTAACGGCGATGCCGGCCTTCTTCTGAAGGACTGACTCGGCGGCGAAGCAGCCGCCTGCGACGTAGGCGGTGCCGCCGAAGGTGGCGCGCTTCTCAAGGACGAGGACGCGCCCGATGCCGAGCTCCTTGGCGCGCAGCGCGGTGGCAAGGCCGGCGATGCCGGAGCCTGCGACGACCATGTCGAACGCACCGCCTGCCTCCGGGTTTTTCGTGTCTGCGCTGGTGCTGGACATGCCCTCGCGTGCGATGGCGACGTCGGCACTGCCGACGAGTCCGACTGCCGCGCCGACCGCGGCCGTCGCACCGATGAAGCTCCTACGCGTGATGTCGACTGCCATGAATCCTCCTATGGTCTCTCGTGACGGGTCGCGGCGCTCGCGCGTCGCGGGCTTGACCTGCCGTCGGGATTTCTGCGGATAGGTCGGGACGCAGCGTAGCGCGGCGTCGCGGAATGATGGAAATGAGTGAGCGGCATGGACGGTCTCGGGGATGCCGCTGCCTGCCATTCCAAATCTCGATGGCAAGACGGCGGCACGGTAGTAGCATGGGGCCCGTCAGCGCGGACGATGATCTGGAGGAACCATGCGGCTGAGTCATCTGAGGGAGTTCGTGACCTTGGCGTCGCGCCGAAACTTTACGCTGGCCGCCCGCGACCTTCACGTTGCCCAGAGCACGCTCAGCAAACACATGATTGACCTGCAGCGGGAGACGGGGCTGCACCTGCTCGAGTCCGCCCCGCGCGTGGGGCTGACCGCGTCGGGCGCCGAGTTCCTGCGCTATGCCGAGAGGGTGCTGAGGACCTATGGCGAGGGACTCGAGGAGTGCCGCGCAATCGAGCTCGGCACGCGCTGGTCGCTGAGCGTCGAGGACCCCATCGTGTTCACGGCGATGACCGACAGGCTCAACGGCATGCTCGAGGCGTTTCGCGAGGCAAATCCGGACATCACGACCAGCATTCGCGCTGACGAGTCCCTGACGACGGTCGAGAACATCGACAAGGGTGTCTTCGACATCGCCCAAGGCGTCTATCGGCGACACGATTTGAGGAGCGTATCCATTGACGGGAGGGAGTTCTCTCTCGTGCCGTTCATGGACGACGAGGTCGTTCTGTGGGTGCCACGCGAGAGCGTGCTCGCGGTCAAGCCCGACCTGAGATTCTCGGATCTTGCCGGCGTCGAAGTGTCGTTGCCGGGATCGATGCTGTGGGCGAAGTGGCGGGAGATGCTCGCCGAGCTTGCGCGCGAGCATGGCTTTTCGCTCTGCACGAGCCTTTCCATCACGGACTCGGTGAACGAGTACTGGTCGGCGAGCCCAAACAGGAAGGTGTTCTTGCTGGTGGGGCAGATAGCGCGGGAGACGCGCGTTGCCGCGCGCGGGGACATGGTGATCAGACGCTTCGCGCACGACGACGCGAGCTTCACGTTCTATCACCTGTACGACGCCCATTCGAAGAACCCCGCGGTTGCGCGCTTTGATGACTGGTGCGCGCGTGAGGGGGCGGGGACGTGGGCTGCCCAGGCGGCGCGCCGACCGCGTGACGGCGCGGAGTGACGCTCCGCGTGCGTACAATTGCCGTAAGGAACATGCCCCGACTGTAGTGGAGGTGCCATGCTGCGCACGATGGCGCGCAATGTGCGAGTGTGCCCGGCATTGTGCGTGGGGTTTGCGCTCTACTGGACGTGGGTCGTCATAACGCTCCAGGGTCCCGCTCGCCTTCCATGGAGAGAGATTGTTCCGTTTCCCATCCCTTCGTGGTGCCTCGCGCTCTTGGCGTCCGGCGTTGCCTATGCGGTCATTGCGCGTATGCAGGTACGGGTAGATGTCCTCAGTCCGCGCAAGAAATGGTGGATGGGAACGACGCTGACCATGTTCGTTGGCCTGCTCCTCTCAACAATCTGGATCTGGTGTAGTCCAGGCGGGAGCATGGGACTGGTGCTGTATTGTGCGGGCTCCATTGTAATGGGGGCGGGTTCAGCCGGGGTGCTCGGCGAGTTCGCGCGATTTTATGAGCGGCTCGGCGTCCTTGTCGCTCTTTCGCATGGCATCGTCGCCATGGCGGTAGCGACATGCTGGCAGACCATCGTGACGCTTCTGGGAGCCCCGATTCTCAACATGCTTATCGATCCGTGGTTTCCGATCATCATCTTTGGCTGCTTCTCTCACGCTGCTCCCTCAGCGATGCGCCGGTCATTTCCGCATCGTGACGAAGCTTCTCCAACACCATCGCAGGCGACGCCGGTCAAGCTGCTGTTCGTCGCCGCCGTTCATGGGATTGCCTTTGGCATCGGTCTTGGGCTGCTCTTGCAATGGGGAGATCTATTCATCGGGCCGCGTTTGGTTGGATCTTTATGCGCCGGACTGGCGGCGCTCCTACTCGCGGTGGACGCCTTTTATTTCAAGTCGGACTTCACCCATATGATTTTCCTTGTTGGACTCCCATTAGGGGCAGTCGGGTTTCTCCTTATGGCGTTGGCGCAATCGAAAGGGACGCTTGCCCTCGGTAATGCCGTGCAAGCCGTGGGCGCGTGCTATCTCAACATTGTCTTCTTCGGCGTATCGGTGTACCTCGCCCGTTACCACCGGGTGTCGGCACTCAAAGTTCTGCCGGAGGTCATGGCCTGCCTTAGCCTGGGGCAGGTCATGGGCGGCTGTATCGGCTCCGCTCTCGAATTCACGGTGGCTTCATCGGACGCCATAACGACCGTTGCCAGCGTCATGAGCGTGACCTTATTGCTCGTCTCTCTCTACGTGTCCAACGGCTGGCGGACTGGACGTGACTGGGAGGCAGTGCGCCCCGGCGCGCTTGCGGACGGCGGGCAAGCCGGCGTGGAGTCCCTAGCCGCGATGGCCGGGCTTACCGGACGAGAGCGGGAGGTTCTCGAGGCTGTTCTAGCCGGCAAGAGAAGAAAGGCCGTGGCGGAGAATCTCGGCGTTTCTGAAGAGACTGTTAAGACACATATGCGTAATATCTATACGAAGCTCAATGTCCACTCACAGCAAGAACTTG
>CACZRK010000155.1 GCA_902783515.1 uncultured Coriobacteriaceae bacterium
CGCGAGAAAAACCGACCCGTGCGGTCACACGCGCCCTTTTCCCGCGCGGCGACCTCAGGGGTCGGTTTTTCGTGCATCCCAGGAGCCCCTCACCGGGCGTCCCCTCACCGGGCGCCCTCGCCCCCGCCGGCCCCCGCGGCGGCGTCTGCGTCGTCGGCCTTCTCGACGGCGGTGGCCTCCACGGCGCCAGCCCTCGCGCCGCCGGTCTTCTCGACGTCAGCGCCAGCCTCCGCAGCCGCCGCGCCATCGTCGGTAGCGCCCTCGGCGGCGCCCGCGACCGCGGTCTCCGCGCGCTCGCGCACCTCCTCGCGCTCCTCGTCCCATCCGCGCATCGTCTCGTAGACGGCGGCGGCGAGGTCGGCGCTCACGCCGGGCGTCTGCGCGATCTCGTCGACCCCGGCGGTGCGCAGGCGCTTGATCGACCCGAACTGCTTCATGAGGGCCTTGCGGCGCTTCGGGCCGATGCCGGGGATCTCGTCCAGGATTCCCACCGTCATGGCCTTGCCGCGCAGCTCGCGGTGGAACGTGATGGCGAAGCGGTGGGACTCGTCGCGCACGTGCTTCACCAGGTACAGCGACGGCGAGCCGCTCGGCAGCACGACGGGCGTCTCGTCCCAGGGCACGAAGAGCTCCTCGTCGGACTTCGCCAGGCCCGCCATGGGGATGTCAAGGCCCAGCTCGGAGAGCTGCTCCATCGCCGCGGAGAGCTGCGGCTTGCCGCCGTCCAGGATGAGCAGGTCGGGGCGGGAGCCGAACGCGCCGTCCGCCATGCGCTCCGGGGCGTAGCGCCGGCCGAGGACCTCGCGCATGGAGAGGAAGTCGTTCGCCTCGTCCAGCTGCGCGCGCACCTTGAAGCGCCGGTACTGGGACGTGTCGGGACGGCCGTTCGTGAAGACGACCATGGAGGCAACCGTGAAGCGCCCGTGGATCGTGGAGATGTCAAAGCACTCGATGCGCAGGGGCGGCGCCGGGAGCGCCAGGGCGCTCTCCAGCTGCAGGAGCGCCTGGTTGATGCGCTCGTCCTCGTAGCTCGTCCGCATCATGAAGCGCATGAGGGTGTGCTTGGCGTTCTCCTGCGCCATCTCCAGCAGGCGCCGCTTCTCGCCGCGCTGCGGGACGTGCAGCGAGACCTTGCGCCCATGGCGCTCGGTGAGCCAGGAGGCGATGAGCTCGCCGTCGTCGACGCGCGTCGCGACGTCCACCTCGTCGGGGATGTCGGCGCCGCCGGCGTAGTAGCGCTTCAGGAAGCCCTGCGTGAGCTCGTCCTCGCTCACGTCCTGGCCCTTGTCCAGGACGAACTCGCAGCTGCGCACCGTCTTGCCCTCGCGCACGGCGAAGACGTGGGCGCCGGCGATCGTCTCCTGGCGCCAGAACCCGATCACGTCCATGTCGATCGGCGAGGGGAAGACCACCTGCTGCTTGGCGCTCACGCGGCGCAGCGCCGCCAGGCGGTCGCGGCAGCGCGCCGCGCGCTCAAAGTCCAGCCCCGCGGCGGCCTCGCGCATCTCGTCGGCGATGAGGTCCTCAAACTCGCCGCGGTGGCCGGACAGGAAGCGCTCGATGGCGCGCACGTTGCGGCCGTAGTCGGCGCTGGAGACCTCCCCCGCGCACACGCCGGGGCCGATCCCCACGCTCGCGTCAAAGCACGGCCGGCCGCGCCCCGCCAGCTCCATCTCCACGAGTGGGGCGTCGTCGGGGTGCCGGTCCAGCATGCGCTTCACGCGGCGCCACTCCGGGCAGGTCGCCAGGCACAGCGGGACGACCTTGCGCGCGAGGTCGATGGTCTCGCGCGCGGCGCGGGCGTTCGTGTACGGGCCGAAGTAGCGCGTGCCCTTGCGGTGGCGCTCGCGCGTGAACTTGATGGCCGGGAACACGTCGTCCTCGGTGACGGCGATGTAGGGATAGCTCTTGTCGTCGCGGAAGTCCACGTTGAACGGCGGGTCGTACTGGCGGATGAGGTTCATCTCCAGCACGAGCGCCTCGTGCTCGTTGGACACCACGATGTACTCAAAGCTGCGCACCTGCTC
>CACZRK010000156.1 GCA_902783515.1 uncultured Coriobacteriaceae bacterium
CCGCGTCCCCCGCGTCCATCGCGCTCGTCGTCGTGCGTGCACATGGTGACCCCCCGTCATCGCGTGTACGGACGCGCCGCCCGTCGCTCGCCGACGCGCAGCGCAAGGCTTCTCGTCGAGATCGCACGCCCTGACACGGGGCGCGAGACCGTCGCGTTGCCGTCATCATAGCCGATGACGCCCGTGCGACGGAGCAGGTCGGGGAACGGGCGGCATGCGCGATGCGACGACGCCAGAGCCACGTCGCGCTCGCACGCAAAAGCCCCGCCGGGAGACGATCTCCCGACGGGGCTCGCGCCGTCACGCTCGTGTCATGCGCGCGTTCCCGCGCGCCGCGCATGCGTCGCGCACGCGTGGCGCGCCGCCGGCGCGCGGTCGGCCGCTACTTCGCGTCAGCCGCGGAGGAGGCAGCCTGCGTCTCGCCGTCAAGGACGGAGGAGACACCCAGGATCTCGTCAGCCTCGTCCAGCAGGTCGTTGCCCTTCTGGATGAGCTCGTTGTAGAAGGTCGGGTTGTGCGCGCCCTCGGAGTTCTCGGCAGCGGCGAGGTTCCAGTAGTAGCACGCGTAGCGCTGGATCTCCTGCAGGCGGGTGACCTGCTCCTCGCTCAGGCCATTGGCCTTCGCGGTGTCCATGTCAAAGACGAGCTCGCCGTCGTCGCCGGTCTTGGCGACCTTGTCCTCAAAGTTGAAGACGAACTGCTCGGCGCGCAGGCCAAGCTCGTGCGTGCGGCCGTCGATGTCGGCCTGCAGGTCATGGATCTCGGTGGTCAGGTCGCCATGGCAGGTGTTGCACTGGGCGAGCAGGTCCTCGTCGTCCAGCGGGCTCACCCAGTAGTGGCTCGTGTACGCGGAGCCGTCATCGGCGGTCTTGGTGGGCATGTGGCAGTCGTTGCAGTTGTAGCCCATGTTGACCATCGGGTTGCCGCCGTTGGCATAGTTGAACTCAAACTCGGCGTGACGCACGGCGAGCATGGAGGCGCCGGTGGACTTGTAGGTCCAGTCGGAGAAGTTGTACTCGTCGTAGAACTTGAGGGCGTTCTCAGGCGTCATGCTGTCAAGGCCGCCGTAGTACGGGCTGACCGGCTCGCCGTCATCGAACGGGTCGCTGTCGCTCAGCGGGGCCATGGAGTAGTCGCAGTGGCACTGGCCGCAGACCTGGCCCTGCATCGGGACGGTCTCGGCGTCATCGCCCATGGCGCGGATCCAGTCGGCGCGAATGAGCGTGAGCTGCGTCGGGTCGTCGTTCTCATGGCAGTTGGCGCAGCTGATGTTCTCCGTGAAGTAGTCGGAGTACTCGGAGATCGGGCGGGTCCAGTAGCTCGCGTCGCCGGAGTTCGCGGCGTCGTAGTGGATCTGCGGGGTCTTGCAGGCATAGCACGAGATCTTGCCCTTGGAGGTGGACAGGTCGCCCAGGCGGCCGTTGTTCGCGACGGTCCACAGCGAGTAGGTGTGGCCCGCGGGCTCGGTGTAGTACTTGGCGTAGCCGTAGCCCTTGCCGAGCGTCTTGATCTCGGGATAATGGTCCTCGTCCAGGTAGTTGGCCTTGTCGGACGAGAAGTCCGTCACGCGGTCGGTCCCGACGGACGTCGTGTCAACGCCGCCCTCCTCCAGGAACTGCTCGTAGTCGGGCGGGACGTTCTTGGCGTTGTCCAGATACGAGTTGTACTCGTTCGGGTAGATGTCGGCCCAGTACGACGAGTCAACGACGCCGAACTGGTCTACCGGCAGGTCGGACGCCGCGGACGCCGACGCCTTGGCGCCGTCGTTCGCCTGGCTCTTCTCGGACGCGAAGCTGACGCTCGGGAACGTCAGCGCGCCGACCATGGCGGCGAAGGCCACCGTCGAGCCCGCTGCTACCGCAAACCCCCTCAGACTGAACTCCATGACTGCTCCCCTCTTCGCATGCAATCCATGATGTCTTCCAAGCATCATGGGGCGTTCCACGCAATGGATACGCTCCGTGACGCGTGCGTGGCCGCAGGCACAGAGGTCTAATGTGAAAGTATGATGGCGAGCTAGCCTATTTGGGAGGGTGATTTCAGCCGTAATTCAGACGTCTGGAGGCATTTTCGGCGAACGGCATACCCATGCTTGCCAGCGCATTTTGCCCGGCCGTTCGCCCGCCACACGCGGCCGGACACGGAAGGGCCCTCCGAACCCCGCCACCGCGTCGCGCGATACGAACGGGCGAGGCCGAAGGGCCCTTCGGGAAGCCGGCGGCACGTTCCGCGCGATCACGCCACTCACCCGCGCGCCGCGCATGCGAAGGCCCTCCCGACCCCCGCGCCGCCGCATCGCGCGATGCGGGCGAGGAGGATCGGGAGGGCCTTCCGGGTTCGCGTCCGGGGAGCCCGCCGCCCGCCCGCGTCAGCTGCCGAGCGACGCGGGCGGGCCATCATGTCGCGGGCTGACGGGCGAGGGGGAGGTCGGCGCGGGCACCCGACGCACTTGGGGCGCCGAATGCCCGCGCGGTGCGCCTACTTGCCGACCTTCGTGGTCATGTCCAGCGCGGCGACGCCGGTCTGGCCAGTGGAGATGCGGTAGACGTCCTGGATGCCGGAGAGGAAGATCTTGCCGTCGCCGGCCTCGCCGGTGTGCAGGACCTTGTCGGCGGCCGCGACGACCATGCGCGGGTCAACCTCGGAGACGATGATGTCAACCTGGACCTTGGGCAGCAGGTTCATGCTCGTCTTGACCCCGCGGTACTGGCCGGTCTTGCCAGCCTCGATGCCGCAGCCCATGACGTTGGACACGGTCATGCCGGTGACGCCGATCTCCGCGAGGGCGGTCTTGAGGTCAACGAAGCGATCCTTGTTGCAGATAATGCTGACGCGGGTCATGCCGCTTGGGGCGGAGATGGTCGCGGGCTTGAGGCTGGCGACGTCGATGGCCTTGCCAGCCGCGATGCCAGCGGCCGGGATGGTGGGCAGGAAGTCGGCGTAGGCGCTGGTCAGGCCGTGCTCGGCGATGTCCATGCCCTCGATCTCCTCCTCGGCCGTGGTGCGCAGGCCGATGGTGGCCTTCAGGATGCCGAACAGGACGAACGCGCAGGCGACGGTCCAGACGAGGATGGCGAGCACGCCGAGGATCTGGATGCCGAGCTGGGCGAAGCCGCCGCCGTAGAACAGGCCGGCACCGCAGCTGACGCCGTACTGCTCGATGATCGCGGGGTTCGCGAACAGGCCGACCGCAATGCCGCCGAACAGGCCGCACAGGCCGTGGACGGAGACGGCGCCGACGGGGTCGTCGATGTGGATGCGGTCAAGGAAGTTCACGCCGAAGACCACGAGGAAGCCGCAGATGATACCGATGATCAGGGCGCCGAGGGAGTCGACGACCGCGCAGGGGGCGGTGATGCCCACGAGGCCGGCCAGCGACGCGTTGAGCGTCATGGAGACGTCGGGCTTGCCGTCCTTCGCCCAGGTGTACAGCATCGTGGTGCACGCGGCGACGGCCGGGGCGATCGTGCTGGTGACGAAGATCTGCGCGACCTGCTCGACGCTCGTGCCCGCCGCGCCGTTGAAGCCGTACCAGCCGAACCACAGGATGAAGACGCCGAGCGCACCGAGGGTGATGCTGTGGCCGGCGATCACGTTCGCGTGGCCGTCCTTGTCAAACTTGCCGATGCGCGCGCCGACCATGATGGCGCCGACGAGGGCCATGACGCCGCCGACCATGTGGATGACCGTGGAGCCGGCCCAGTCAAAGTAGCCGAGGTCGGAAAGCCAGCCGCCGCCCCACACCCAGTGGCACTCGATGGGGTAGATCACCAGCGAGATGAACAGGGAGTAGATGACGTAGCTGGAGAACTTGGTGCGCTCGGCCATGGAGCCGGAGACGATCGTGGCCGCCGTGGCGCAGAAGACGAGCTGGAAGAAGAAGTTCGCCCAGTCAACACTGCCGAAGTCGCTCAGCGACAGCATCGTGAGCGTCGGCAGGCCGAGGAAGCCGCCCAGCGCGTTCTCGCCGCTCATGAGGCCATAGCCGAGGAACAGGAACGCGACGGTCCCCACGCAGAAGTCCATGAGGTTCTTCATGATGATGTTGCCCGCGTTCTTCGCGCGGGTGAAGCCCGTCTCGACCATCGCGAAGCCGGCCTGCATGAAGAAGACCAGCACCGCGCCGACGATGAACCACAATCCAAAGACGCCGTCACTCACCATATCCTGCACCAGTGTCGCATCCATGGATCCTCGCCTCCCCAGGGTCACTCCGCGCGCCTTCCTCGGGCCACCCGGACGGACCCGGGCGCGCGGAACCGATGTCGCGTGGTGGGCGCCTCCGAACGACCGTCTCGGCAGCGTGGCGATCGCTCTGCGTCCATCGCACGAATGGAAATCTAGGTTCGATTTATTTCGCTCGATCGGCTCGTTTGTTACCAAACAATGTTGTAACACGAGCGTACAGACCCGTTTCGTTTCGCGACACGACCGCGAAAAGCGATGGACACACGGCGCGGTGGTGCCGCCGACCCTCTCCACACGGCCTCCCCACATAGAGAAACCCCCGCTTGACCCTCACGCCGCGTGGGGGTCTACCGTGTGTCGTGCGGTTGCGGATGGCAACCGGCCGGGCTGGCGATAGCCGGCAGACAGGCAAGCGGGTGACGGCGGCCACGCGGCGCGCAGTGCGGCACCGACCGCCAGGGGCAAGAGGCGAGGAGGGCGTGATGGACGGGGGAACGGCGCGGGACGGCCTCTCGGTCGGCGAGCTCGCACGCCTGTCGGGCGTGAGCGTGCGCGCCCTGCACCACTACGAGGCGCAGGGGCTGCTGCATCCCGAGCGACGGGAGAACGGCTACCGCTCCTACGGGGACGCCGACGTGCGGCGCCTGCAGCGGATCCTGCTGTTCAGGCGCGCCGACATGCCGCTGGCGCGCATCCGCGAGATCCTGGACGCCCCGCCGGCCGCGCAGGCGTGCGCCATGGCGGCCCAGCTGGACGAGCTGCGCGCTCGGCGCGAACGGCTTGACGCGCTGATCCGCGTGGTGGAGGACATGACGGCCGAAGCCGCACGCGAGGACGGGGGCGACGCGAACGCCGTCAGCACGAACGGGGGCGACGGGCATACGGCGGCAGGCGACCACCGTGACCCCGGTCGCGCCGCCGGGAATCACTCTGACAGAAGGGAAACGATCATGGGCACGCATGCCAACGGCACCAGGCGCACGACGACCGACGAGGAGCGCTTTGAGGCACTCAAGCGGCAGGCCGTGGACGAGAACGAGCGGGCGTACGGCGCGGAGGTCCGCCAGCGATGGGGCGACGAGGCGGCCGACGCGTCAAACGCGCGCCTGGCCGGCATGAGCAGGGAGACGTGGGACCGGGCGCACGAGCTTGAGCGCACGGTGCTCGACGAGGTCGCGGCGATCGCCGCCGAGCCGGACGCGATCGAGGCCGCCCGCGGCGAGCGCGGCCGCCATCTGTGCGAGCTGCACCGCGACTGGCTCTGCCTCTACTGGCCG
>CACZRK010000157.1 GCA_902783515.1 uncultured Coriobacteriaceae bacterium
CCCCCGGCCGGCACGACCGCCGCACCTCCCATCGCTCCCTCACCGCGCCCGCCGCATGACGTCACGCACGACATGCGGCGGGCGTCTCGTCACTCACGTCCCGCGACCTTCTCGACGGACGTGCCGTCACGCGCGGCGACGTCCTGGACGAACCGCTCGATCGTCTCGCTCACGAATGCCGGCGCGTCGGCGCACGAGTTGTGGCCGGCCGCGGGGACCCAGACGAGCGGTATGCCGGTCGCCGTGTGCCACGCGCTGTTGAGGCGCCGGGTGGACCCCGCCTCGTCGCGCTCGCCGCAGAGAAGCAGCGCGGGGCAGTCGATCGCGTACGGCAGGTCCCGCTCGACGGCGTCCGCGAGCATGCGATACCCGTGCGCCGCCAGCTCGCAGTACTCGCGCCGGTCGTAGCGCGCCATCATCGCCCGCATGTTCGCGCGACCGGCCTCGGTGCGCGCCGTGCCGCGCGCACCCCATCGACGCAGCAGCCGCCACGGGATGCCAAGATAAACCGACCGCATGTGGCGCAGCGCCCAGATCTCCCATCCCCGCAGGTAACGGCGCTGCAGCGGCGCGGAGTCGATCGAGACGAACCCAGCGGTCCGGCCCGGGTAGCGCTGCATGTACGCCTGCGCAACGTACCCGCCGAGCGACTGGCCGACGATCGTCGGCCGGCCGGCGCCCTCATCGCGCAGGATCTGGTGCAAGAGGCGCGCGCAGTCGTCCATCGAGAACCGCAGCTCGAACGGGCGCGACGCCCCATGCGCGGGGGCGTCCCACGCGATCACGTTCCACCGACGCGCGAGGGGCTCGAGCTGGCCCGCGAACAGCGTGTGGTCCGCGGTCAGGCCAGGGAGAAGCACGACCCACGGGAGCTGCGGCGACGCCGCCCGATGCACCCAGTAGCAGAGCCTGCCGCCCGCGACGTCGCACGTCACGCGCTCGTATCCCGCGACCTCGTCTACATCGTCATACGCCGGCGCCTGGCCCGCGACCGGCCGCGCCGATCCCGCCGACCTTGCCGGCCACGCTGCCCGTGACGCCACAAGCGCCACCTCCCGTTCCCGTCGACGGTCGCGCACACGAGCGTGTGCGCAACTGGACGCCGCATATAGCGCCAAACTGTCCCATGTCAAGAACTTTACGGAGAATTTACCGGTGAACGGTATATTGTGAGCCGCTAACGGTGATACTATCCGATAAACGGTTTATCTCAACCGTGAACGGCAGTCTAGAGAAGGGAACACGACATGCTGTACTACAACCTTGGCATGGGCGCGGCTGGCACCACCTCCGACGGCGGGAGCATCGGCATCCCCGGCGGGCTCAGCCAGTCGGCGGGCAGCGCGGCAACGCGCGAGCTGCTTGAGATGGAGGCGGGCATCGAGCGCAACGACCGCCGTCCGCTCCGTGCGTCCAACCCGTTCGAGCTCGTCACGCGCCTGTGGGGCCGCGCCTCTCGAAAGGCGGCGTAGCTCCGTGCATGACATGGCAGGTCATCGTGAGCGCGGATCGCGCTCGACGAGCGACGCGACTTCCTCGAACGACGCGTCTTCCTCAACATAGGCCCCGCCGCCAGGAATGCATCCCGACGGCGGGGCCTCTTGCGTTCTCTAACGCTCTCTGACGAGCCCTCCGGCATCAGGGTGACGCGACGTCGTGCCACACATCGCACGCCGTGTGGCCTTCACCCTTCTCGCCGTGTTCTTCCTGCCCATCCGCGCTGCCTAGTCGAAACCATCCCGCCTGAGCGTGAGCTGCAGTGTCGAGCAGATCATGCGGACGAACCCTACGACGCCGATCACCGCGAGCGGAACCAGCGGGAGCAGCAGGATCGCGAGCACGATCACCCATCCGATTGCCATCTTCGGTCATCTCCCCCAACGTCTCATGACAGAGGCAGTCGTCGCGTACTATATACCGATTTTTTCTGTTTGGTAAACAGTCTGTAACACTCTACTGCTACTGATCTGTCGACCTATGACGTCGATACAGTCGGATCGGGTCGGCCTGTCAGCCCGCATGCTCCTCGCCGCATCGTTCGTGCCGCCGCTCGTCAATAGTGACGTCGTTTCGCGGCAGGGCGCATGAGGCTATGACGCACCAGTCGCAGAATGCCTTCTCGACATCCGTAAGCGCGTGCGACGCAAGCCGCTCGATCGCAAAACCCCATGTAAGCCCTTCGATGGGCAGCGCCACCACGCTGTCATCCCCCGTGAAGGCGGGATGATCGACAAGCGTGCCGTTCGAGAACCCCAACCCGTCACCAGAAAGCGCGAAGCTGTATATCTGGAAGATCTCGCTCATCTCTATGATGCGGCCAATCTCAACGCCATGCTCGGCAGTGACCCGCTTCAGCTGCTCATAACACTTGAACCCGGTGCCCGGGATCGCGATGACACGGCCGGAAAGGTCATCCAGACGAAGCTTGCCGGAGCCCGCAAGCGCGCGGCGCGTCATCGGGTCGTCGCGGCGGGCCCACATGAAGAAAGGTGACCGATAGAGCACGCGACCAGTGCAGCCGGGCGTCAATGGCATGACACAGAGCGCGAGGTCAAACCGTTCCTCCTGAAGCCCCTCCTCGCACAGCGCGTCATTTGACTCCCAATAGGACACGTGCGCGTTGGGATATGCCTTGTGAAAGTCGTCGAGAAAGTGGCGCCCGAACGCCGGGATGGTGCCGAGCGACGCCCCCAGCCGTATCTCATGACGCTCACTGCCTTGGAGTCGCTGGAACGACTGTTGTAGAAGACGAACGTTGTTGTTGTACGCCTGCACGAAGTCGTACAGCTCATGAGCATACGCCGTCGGGATCGGTTTTCCCGTCTCCGCATCTCCGACGAACAGCGTGACGCCAAGCTCACGTTCGAGCGAGCGAATCGACTTTGTGAGACCCTGATGCGAGACCGGCACGCGTCGTGCGGCAGCTGAGTAGCTCTTCTCCAGATATGTCAGCTCAAAGTAGTACAGCTGCTCGCTGTTCATCCAGGCACCCCCATGCCCACGGCCCACGCCCCCCGCCAGTCCAGTGACCGCCGGTCGAACCTCCGGGCGTCGCCCCCACCGGCATGGCGTGGGCAAGCCGTAATCGAACGTTACGATGCATGAGACTCGAGAGGATGGTACCAAAAGGTTCAATGCGCTGAGCGAACGGTTCGCCCCATGCGCCTTGTGAATCACCTCGGACGAATGCAACATATGAAGCGCGCTTGCATCCGCCTTCGGCAACGACCGCGCCACCTTTACGACAGAGTGGACGCGCGACCTGTGGGGATAGGTCGCCCAGACCGACGGAGCAGGCGTGACGCAATCGGGTGCACAGTGCACCACAAGGGACAAGGGGAATCGTATGGCAGACATCAGTGTAAGCCGTCGCTCGTTCGTCGCCGGTGCCGTCGCCGCAAGCGCGGCCGCCGCAGCCGGAACCGCCGCGTTCGCAGCGGAGTCGTCAGTCGCCGACAAGAAGGCGTCATCCGCGGCCTCGACCGAGGCGGTCGCCGTCGGCAACGCGACTGCCACCGCCGAGGAAATCAAAGGCATGCACAACAAGGCTGACGACGTGCCCTGGAGCTGGCTTACGTATCCTGGCGATCTGAAGGCCGACTCAGAGGAGGACTGCGACGTTCTCGTCATCGGCTGTGGCTTCGCAGGCTCCGTCGCGGCCGTATCCGCCGCCGAAAAGGGCGCGAAGGTCATTGTCGTCGACAAGGCCTCGCAGCCGAGCGGCCGCGGTGCGCACATCACCGCCTTCGGCTCCAAGGTCGTGCAGGACATCCTCGACCAAGGCTACATCTCCAAAGACCAGATGGACTACGCGCAGATCGTGCGCAACTGGATTCGCTGGAGTCAGGGCCGTCTGAACGAGAGCATGCTCTGGCAGTTCGCCCACAAGTCCGGGGCATGCATGGACTGGCTGATCGACAAGATGGCTGACGAAGGCCTGCACGCTACGCTCTGGTGCGACTTCTACAAGGGACCCGACTACACCGAGTGGCCGATCACGCACTTCTTCTACGACGACACGACCGACTTCGTGTACCTGAACGGCGTATCTCATGGTCTGGGCATGGACGTCGTGCTTCCTGCACTCAAGAACTACGGCGAGTCCCTCGGCGTGACCTACGAGTTTGACACCGCTTCGGAGCGTCTGCTTCGCCCCAAGGCCGACGGCCCCGTCACCGGCGCGATCGTGACGCCTGACGAGGGCAAGACGCATGTGCAGATCAATGCCAAGGCCGTCATCATCGCCGCAGGCGACTACGCGGGCGACACTGAGATGATGCAGTGCTACAACCCTTGGGCAATCAACGCCATGGACGAACGCCTCTACATCCCGCAGTGGGTTGACACGGGCGACCTGCACAAGCAGGCCATGTGGATCGGCGCGGCGATGCAGAAGAACGGGAGCCATGCGTCGGTCATGCACCTCGAGTCCGGCGCCCAGTCGTACAACTTCCTGCATGTGAACGGCTCCGGCGAGCGCTTCATGAACGAGGACGTGAACACGCAGTCCAAGTCATCCAACAAGGCGTTCTACGGCGACCACCGCGCCTACACGATCTACGACGCGAACGGGCTTGCCGAGATCGCGAAGCAGTGCGAGGACGGCATCGCCGGCGGCATCTCGGTCGGCCAGCAGTATCGTCGCTTCGGCACGCCGTTTGACATGGACGTCGAGAACAAGCTGCTGCAGGCTAAGATCGAGGACGGGAACATCCAGACGGCTGACACCTTGGAGGAGCTCGCCGAGAAGATCGACGTTCCCGTGGACGCGTTCCTCGCGACGGTCAAGCGTTACAACGAGCTGGTGGACAAGGGCTCTGACGACGACTTTGGCAAGCGCGCCGAGATCATGGTGAAGATCGAGGAGCCCCCGTTCTACGCAGGGCAGCTGAAGGCGACGCTGCTCTCCGCATCCGGTGGCCTGCACTCGGACAAGTTCGCCCACGTGCTCGACAAGGACAGCAATTGGATCGAGAACCTCTACGTCTGCGGGACGAGCGCCGGCGACTTCCATGGCTCCGGTGACTACCCGACGATCTGCCCCGGCATCAACCACGGCCGCTGCCTGACCTTCGGGCGCATCGCCGGCATCGAGGCGGCCGGCGGCTCCGCCGACGAGATCGCCGACTATGACCTGCAGATGC
>CACZRK010000158.1 GCA_902783515.1 uncultured Coriobacteriaceae bacterium
GCGCCCGCCTCGTCGTCGGGGCCATGCAGGAACAGGACGCCGAGCGTCGTGGCGGCGAAGGCGGCGTCCTGACGCAGGGCCTCGTCCCAGGGCGCGTCCGTGCGGTCTGCGTCAGACACGGTGGTCTCCCTTGGTCTTGCGCACGCGATGGTCATCCCTCGGCGGCCATGCCTCGGGACGTCGCGCGCGCGGGCGAACGTATACGATAGTCGAGGATAGCACGACGCGGGACGTGTCGTGGGACGCGGCGCAGGGGACGCGTCTCACGTCGGACAGGGAGGCATCCATGCGGGACGACGACCGCGCGGGCGAGGCGCGTGACGGGGAGGCGCGCGCCGACGGGGGAAGGGCCGCCACCGTGACGGACGCGCGGAGGGGCGCGGCCATCCGCCCGCGCGTCTCGACGTACTTCAGGGCTGAGCTGCCCGTGATGGCGCTCGTCACGGTGACGGGCGTCGCCTACAACGGCGGCCTCGTCCTGGGGCCGTGGCTGGAGGGGCTGCTCGCCCAGCGCCTCGCCGACGTCATCCAGGGCGTCGCGGCGCCGTCGGCGCTGGTCGCCCTCGCCGGCGCGTACGTGCTCGCGATCCTCTGCGTGCAGGGCATGCGCTTCCTCAAGCGCCTCTTCGTGCGGCAGTTCGCCAACCGCGTGAACCGCCGGATGAAGGGGGAGCTCTACGCGAACCTGCTCGCGCGCAGCCGCGCCGATCTGCTCGACGCCGGCGCTGGCGCGATCATGACGAAGGCGATCTCTGACGTGGACGACTGCGCGGAGGGCATGCGCAAGGTCACGACCGAGATCTTCGATACTGGCGTCGTCATGGTCGCCTACGCGGTCATGCTGCTGGGCTACGACTGGCGGCTCGCGATCGTCGGCATGCTGTTCCCGCCCGTCACCTACGTCGTCGCGGGGCGGCTCAGGACGCTCGTCACCCGCGCGTCGGCGCAGGCGAAGCACAGCGCGGAACGGCTCGGGGACGCCGTGCTGGACCGCGTGGGCGGCGCGCTGACCTACCGGGTGTTCGGCCTGGAGGCGTCGCGCGACGCCGCCCTGGAGGCGCGCCTGTCCGACTACGAGCGCCGCGAGACCGTCGCCAACGCGCTCGGCAGCGCCCCGCAGCCGCTGTACGCGGCGATGTCGCTCGTGGGCGTCGTCGCGGTGCTCGCGCTCGGCGCGCGCAACGTGCTGGGCGATGGCTGGGCGAGCTGGGACATCGCGGCGTTCGTCACGTTCACCTCCTGCTTCACGCGGCTCGCGCGCAAGTCGTCGCATGCCGCCAAGCTCGTGAACGCCGTGCAGCGCGCGCGGGTCTCCTGGGACCGCATCAGCCCCTACCTCGGCGTCGCCCGCGACCGCCCCGACCGACCCGCCCTGCCGCCGGCGCCGCTGCTGGTGCGCGGCATGGCCTGCGGCGACGGCGTGCTGGCAGGCGTTGACTGTGCGCTGCGGCCCGGCCAGGTCATCGGCGTGACCGGCGAGGTCGCAAGCGGCAAGTCGCTGTTCGGCCTCGTGCTGCTCGGCGAGGCGCCCTATGCGGGCAGCGTGACCTTCGGCGGGCGCGAGGTCGCCGACCTTGTCCGCGACGACGCGTGGACGGTGGGCTACCTCGGCCACGACCCCGAGCTCCTCGCGGCGAGCGTCGCGGACAACGTGCTGCTCGGTGACGGCGACGACCCCTGGCCGGCGCTGCGCCTCGCGTGCCTGGACCGGGAGGTCGCCGCGCTGCCGGAGGCCGAGCGAACGCTCGTGGGCGACGGGGGCGTCCGGCTCTCCGGCGGCCAGCAGGCCCGGCTCGCCCTTGCGCGCGCCCTTCACCACGGCGGCTCGATCCTCGTCCTGGACGACCCCTTCTCCGCCGTCGACAAGGCCACGGAGGCGTCGATCATGGCGGGCCTGCGCGACTACGCCCGGCGAACGGCGACGGGCGTCGTCCTCATCTCGCATCGCCTCGCGCACTTTCCCGAGCTTGACGGCGTGCTGTACCTCGAGGGGGGCGGCGGCACGTTCGCCACGCACGACCAGCTGCTCGCGTCGTGCCCGTCCTACGCGCGCCTCTGGCGGATGCAGGCCTCGCCCGCGCCCGC
>CACZRK010000159.1 GCA_902783515.1 uncultured Coriobacteriaceae bacterium
CCCCGTCGGCGGCGTTCTCGGCGCGCACGGCGACGCGCGCGCCCGCGCCCGCGGCCGCGGTGGCGGACCGCGTGAGCGCCAGGACCGGCGACCACGCGCACGTCGCCATCATGAGGAGCACCGTCACGATCGCGAACGCGAGCACGGTGCCGAGCGCCGCGCCCGCCACGCCCATGCCCGCCCCGGGCATCGTGAAGGTCACGCCCAGGAGCGTGACCGCGCGCGTCGGGAAGATCAGCAGGAAGTTGAACGCGACGTCCAGCACGCAGCTCGCCACCGCCAGGACGCTCGGCACGCGCATGTCGCCGCTTGCCTGCAAGGCGCCCACGCACAGGCGCTCCATCGCGAAGATGGGTACGCAGAACGCGAAGATGCGCAGGTAGGTGGACGCGTCAGCGACGATTGCCTCGTCGCCGCCCAGCCACCGCGGCAGCGGCCCGCTCACGGCGATCACGACGGCCATGAGCAGCAGGCCGAATGCGGCGAGCGCGACGATGCCCTGGCGCAGCGTGTTGCGCGCGCGGGCGAGCATGCCCGCCCCGACGCACTGCGCGATCTGCACCGTGAAGCCCATCGACGCGCCGGCGGCCAGCCCGCCGACGAGCCACGTGGTCGCCGCGACGAGGCCGATGGACGCCGTCGCCCCCGCGCCGAGGCTGCCGACCATCGCTGCGTCGATGTACTCCATCGCGATCGAGCTCAGCTCCGCGAGCACGGTCGGCACGGACAGCCAGACCGCGAGCCTGGCGAGCCGGGATCGCGCGGGCCGCTCGGCGGCAAGCGTGTCGGCGAGCGCCTGCTGCGCCCGCGACCTCTTTGCGTCACGTGCTGACGATGTCATCGATCACCCCTTCGTCCGCGTGCCCCCGCGCGCCCATGCGCGCCTCAACGCGCGCCCGCACCCCTACTCGTCGGCGTCGTCCGCCCCGCCGAGCTCCTCCAGCAGCGCGAGCGCGCTCGGCAGCAGCTCCTCCTCGCCCTTGCGGTACGGGTAGGTCACCTTGCCGGACTTCGCGAACACGATGGCGCCCTTGGCGCGCCACGCCTTCACGAGCGCGAGCGGCACCTGCGCGCCCTGCAGCTGGATCTTGCCGGCCTGGTAGCCCACGAGCGTGATGCCCAGGCGGTCGGCGCGCACGCGGATGCGCGCGCGGTCAAAGAGGTTGCGCGCGGCGGCGGGCGGCTCGCCGAACGTGGTGGTCATCTGCTCCTGGAGCGCGTCGATCGCCTCCAGGTCGCTCGCGGCCGCCAGCTTGCGGTAGGCCAGCACGCGGCGGTCCACGTCGGGCACGTACTCCTCGTCCAGGTAGTAGTCGACCGGCAGGTTGATGTTGACGCTCGAGGCGGCGGGCGCGGTCGGGTCGTCCTCGGGCTCCTCGCCGCGAGCGGCCGCCACGGCCTGCCCCAGCATCTGCGTGTACAGGTCAAAGCCGACGCTGGAGAGGTTGCCGTGCTGCTCGGCGCCCATGAGGCTGCCGGCGCCGCGGATCTCCAGGTCGCGCATGGCGACCTTCATGCCGCTGCCGAGGTCGGTGAACTCGTTGATCGCCATCAGGCGGTCGGTCGCCTCGGGCGTGAGCGGCTTGTCCGGCGGGAACATGAAGTAGGCGTAGGCCTGCGTGCGACCGCGGCCGACGCGCCCCTTCAGCTGGTAGAGCTGCGCCAGGCCGAGGCGCTGCGCGTCCTCGATGATGAGCGTGTTCGTGTGGGGGTTGTCGATGCCGCTCTCGATGATCGTCGTCGCGATGAGCACGTCGGTGTCGCCGGCCGCGAAGTGCTCCATCACGTCCTCGATCTCCTTGGGGCTCATCTTGCCGTGCGCCACGCCCACGCGAGCCTCGGGCGCCACGCTCATGACGCGGCGGGCGGCGTCGTCGATGTCGCGCACGCGGTTGGAGACGTAGTAGCACTGCCCGCCGCGGCCGAGCTCCAGGCGGATGGCGGCGCTCACGACGTCCTCGTCCCACTCGCCGACGTGCACCTTCACCGGGCGGCGATGCGCCGGCGGCGTCTTGATGAGCGACATGTCGCGCACACCCGAGACGGCCATCTGCATCGTGCGCGGGATGGGCGTCGCCGACAGCGTGAGGACGTCCACCTGCTCGCGCAGATTCTTGAGCTGCTCCTTGTGCTGCACGCCGAAGCGCTGCTCCTCGTCGATGATGACCAGGCCGAGGTCGCGCGGGTTGACGTCGTTGGACAGCAGGCGGTGCGTGCCGACGAGCACCTGCACCGACCCGTCCGCGAACCCGGCGAGCGCCGCCTTCTGCTGCTTCGTCGTGCGGAAGCGGCTGAGCACCTCCACGTGCACGTTGAACGGCTCGAACCGCTCGGAGAACGTCTGGAAGTGCTGCTGGGCGAGAATCGTCGTCGGGCACAGGACCATGACCTGCTTGCCGTCCTGCGTCGCCTTGAACGCGGCGCGCAGCGCGACCTCGGTCTTGCCGAAGCCCACGTCGCCGCAGAGCAGGCGGTCCATCGGCTTGGGCGACTCCATGTCCGCCTTGATGTCCTGGATCGCGCTCTCCTGGTCGCGCGTGAGCTGGTAGGGGAACGCGTCCTCCATCTCGCGCTGCCACGCCGAGTCCGGCGAGAAGCGGAAGCCCTGGGCCCCCGCGCGGCGGGTGTAGAGGTCGACGAGGTCAAAGGCGAGCTTCTTGGCGGCCTTGCGCGCCTTGTTCGTGGCGCGCGACCAGTCGGCCGTGTTCAGGCGCGTGAGCCGCGGCTCGTCGCCGCCCGGGCCGACGTAGCGCGTGAGGCGGTCGACCTGCTCGAACGGCACGTACAGCTTGTCGCCGCCCGCGTACTCGAGCAGGAAGTAGTCGCGCTCCTTGCCGGCCACCTCCTGGCGGACGATCGCCGTGAAGTGCGCGATGCCGTGCGTCGCGTGGACGACGTAGTCGCCCGGCTTGAAGGGGAACGTGATGTCGGTCACGTCCACGCGCGACCTGCGGCGGCCGTGCTTGGCCATGCGGCTCACGAGGTCGCCCGCCGAGACGACCGCCAGGCGCGCGTCGGGCAGGACGACGCCCGCCGGGATCGGCGCGTCGGTCATCACGATGGGGCCGGCCTTCAGCGGGTCGGGGTTGCGGCGCGCGCGGTCGGCCCACTCCGGGGTGGGCGGCATGGCGTTCTCCGGCGCGTTGGAGAGCGACTCCACGATGGCGACGTGCTCGTCGGTCAGCGAGAGCTCCAGCGAGTGGCGCGCCTCGGAGTCCGGCACGGCGAACACGGTGACCATGCCGGAGTGCGAGAACGCCTGGAGCCGGCGCGTGAGCCGCGCGCCGCCGGCGACGTCGGTCGGCTGGGTGCGCAGCTCGGCCGTCGCCGCGCCGCCCACGCGCATGAGGGAGACGAACGTGAGGCGCTGACGGGCGCCGAAGTCCAGGCGCGCCGGCGGGATGTACAGCCCGGCGAGCGTCTCCTGCGGCACGCGAGCCTCGCGGGCCGCAGGGGCGACGTCGTCGTAGGCGTGGCTGGCGTCATCGAACAGCGAGCGCGGCTCGGCGAGCACGACGAGCGTGTCGGCGCTCACATGGTCCAGCGGCACGCCGACGCTCGGGTAGAGGTCGGGCAGGTAGCGGTCGAGCTCGGGGAAGACCACGCCCTGCTCGAGCAGCTCCATGTGCGTCGCGAGCTGCGGGTCCTCCTGCGCCGCGCGGTAATTCTTGCGCAGGCAGCGCTTCACGGCGTCCGGCGTGACGGCCAGCTCGCGGCATGGGTAGAGCGTGACCTTGTCCTGCCCGCCGATCGTCTGGCCCGTCGAGACGACCACGCGGCGAATCTCGTCGATCTCGTCGCCGAAGAACTCCAGGCGCACCGCGCTGCGCGCCTGGGAGGGAAAGACGTCGATGGCGTCGCCGTGCACGTGGAACGTGCCGGGCTCGTCGGCGGCGCCGGCGTTCACGTAGCCGCGGTAGAGCAGCTCCTGCGGCACGTCGTCAAACGGCGTCTCCTGCCCGACGGCGAACGTGACGGGCGAGAAGAACGCGCTGCCGTCCGTCGCCGCGGACCTCACGCTCGCGGGCGGCACACAGCGCAGCAGCGAGCGCGCCGAGGCGACCACAACGCACGGCTCCCCCGCGGCCAGGCGCGCCAGGGCGTGGCAGCGGGCGCCGATCACGGCGCCGTCGGCGACCTTGTCCGACCACGGCAGGTCGCGGCGCTCCGGGAAGCGCTCGACGACGTCGGTGCCCAGGTACGCCGCCAGGGCGTTCGCCGTGCGGTCGGCCGCGTCCTCGCCCGCCACGACGACGAGCGTCGGGCGCGGCGCACGCGCGAAGACGGCCGCGGTGAGCAGCGGGCGGGCCGACTGACCGACGGCGAGGGTGGCGTCGTCCCCGAGGCCGAGTGCGCGCTCGATGGTGCGGTACTCGGCGGCGGTGGCGATCTGGGCTGCGATGCGATGGATGAGCACGGCGGGAGGGCCTTTCTTGTCTGTTCGTGTCCGCGCCCGCAGGCGCCGGCGGCAGCCGCGACGCGCCGTCCGAGTCGCGGCGCGGCG
>CACZRK010000160.1 GCA_902783515.1 uncultured Coriobacteriaceae bacterium
CGAGGCCGACGCGCCCGCCGAGGCCGGTGCCGCCGCTGGCGAGCAGGGCGACGCGCCCGCGGAGCCCGCCGCGATCGAGGAGGCGGGGTCTGCCGCCGCGCCCTCGGACGGCGCATCTGACGATGGCGAGACGACGGAGGGCGCGGGCGTCGAGCCCGCTGCGGCCGAGCTCGCGACCCTGACGGATGACGTCGCCACGCACCTGACGGCGCTTGACCTCAACACGGCCCTTACGCTCGCGACGTCCGCGGTTGACAAGCCGCTGACGGGCGGGGAGTTCTCCTTCGTCGCCGCCTACGCCGGCGGCGCGCAGGCGGGTGCCGTCGTCGCGACCGGCTCGAACGGCGCCGCCGAGGCCGGCACGCCCGCCCCGATCGGCTTCTCCGAGGTGAGCTACACGACCGAGGAGCTTGAGGCCCTCACGGCCGACGGCACCGCCCAGCGCGTGACGGACGCCAACGGCCGTCAGACCGGGTTCGCGATCCAGTACGTCGTGACCGAGAGCCCGTCCGGCAACGCGGCCATGCAGCCGAACACCCAGCAGTTCAGCGTCATCGTGACCTTCACCGACGACAACGCCGGCGGGTACGAGACGACGGTCGACTACGGCGACGAGCCGATCGCGTTCGAGAACAACTACGTGACGACGACCGCGACCGTCTCCGCCGACATGGTGAAGCGCATGGTTGGCGAGCGCCCGATCGACGCCGGTGAGTTCAGCTTCACGATCTCCGCCAGGACGCCCGGGGCCCCGCTGCCCGCCGTCACCACGGTGCGCAACGATGCCTCCGGCAACGCGCACTTCGGCTCGATCGTCATCGGGACCGCCGACATGGGCGACGCGACGTACAAGGTGTTCGAGTACGAGATCACCGAGGATGACACCGGCGAGCCCGGCGTCACCTACGACCCGACCGTCGGCGTGCTCACGATCACGGTGGTTGACGACGGCAACGGCAAGCTCCTTGCCACGCCCGAGCTCAGCACGTACACGTTCACGAACAGCTACGTGCCGACGCCCGCGACGTCCAGCGTGACCAGCCAGCTGCCCGTCACGAAGGTCCTGCGCGGTCGCGACCTCGCGGCCGGCGAGTTCACGTTCGTGCTGACCGACCTGCGCGACGGCGGTCAGTTCACCGCCACGAACGCGGCCGACGGCAGCGTGACGTTCCCCGAGGTCAGCTTTGACAGGGCAGGCGCCTATGGCTTCACGATCGCCGAGCAGCCCTCCGACGAGCCCGGCGTCACGAGCGATCCGACGGTGTACAGCGTGACCGCGACGGTCGTCGATCACTATGACGGCTCGCCGCTCGAGGTCACCTGGAGTGCCGGCGACGTCGCGATGAGCTTCACGAACGACTACGTGCCCGCGGCGACCAGCGTCGCGATCACGGCGCAGAAGGTGCTGACCGGCGCCGACCTGCGCGATGGCCAGTTCACCTTTGAGCTGCTGGACGCCGACGGCAAGGTGATCGACACGGCGACCAACGACGCGTACGGCGTGGTGCGCTTTGACGAGATCGCCTACGAGGAGGCGGGCGAGTACGAGTACACCGTCCGCGAGGTGAACGACGGCCAGGCGAACGTGACGTATGACGCCGACGGCAGGCAGGTTATCGTGAGCGTGACGGACGACCGGGCCGGCAGTCTGGTCGCGACGGTCACGAGCGAGCGCCCCGTGTTCACGAACGCGTACGTCGCGCCGACGCCCGAGCCGACTCCCACGCCGACCCCGACCCCGACGCCCGAGCCGACCCCGACCCCGACCCCGACGCCTGTGCCCACGCCCGCGCCGACCCCGACCCCCGCGCCGACCCCGACGCCGAGCACCGTCATGAGGGACATCCCCAAGACGGGTGACGAGACGCCGACGGCCGGGATTGCCGTCGCCGCCGTCGCGGGTGTGACCGCGCTTGCAACCGGCGTCGTGGCGCTGCGCCGCCCTCGCAGGCAGGAGGATGATCGACGATAGGCGGTAGGCGGTAGGCAAGAGACCCATGCGCGCTGTCACCGGGGTGTGGCGGCGCGCGGGCCAGGCGGGCGCGCGACGGCGCGCGCCCCGGACGAGCGCCCCGAACGAGCGGCCCCGCGTGCCAGGCTTTTGCCGGCGCGCGGGGTCGCCTTCGTCGTGATTCCGTGCGTCTCCCGCGCGAGCCCTTGCCCCGCGCGGCCCGCGTCTCCCGTGCGATCCCTGCGCTCGTGAAGCTTCCCTGCCTTTGTGACCTTGCCGCGTCCCAGACGCCGTCGGCGCCCGGGCGGGGGCGCGAATCTGGGTATAGTAGGTGAAGCAAGAGGAGATCAGACAGGACCGCGCCCGCGCTCAGGGGCGTGCCGAGCCCGCGTGACGCGGCGCCCGCATGTGACGCGATCGAGGAGAGATGCGCCCGATGGCATGCCCATCAAGGGAGTCAGAGCCCCCGCATACCACCGCCGACGACACGTCGGCGTTCACCGCCCAGCTGGCCAGCGTGCGCGTGGCGCGTCGCAGGAGACGCGCGCAGCGGGCCGAGCTGCGCGAGCAGGAGCGTCGCACCCTCACGTGGCAGGAACGACTGCGCCGCGCGCGTCGCGGCCGCCAGTACACGACGGGCGAGGAGATCGGCAACGCCGTCTCGCACGGCGTCGGCGCGCTGCTCGCCATCGCCGCGCTCGTCATCCTCGTCGTCGTCGCCGTGCGTGACGGCGGGGGGCTGCGGCTGCTCGCCGCGATCGCCTTCGGCGTGACGCTGGTGCTGGAGTACCTCTTCTCCACGCTCTACCACGCCATCCAGCCGCCGGCCGCCAAGGGCGTGCTGCGCATCTTTGACCACTGCTCGATCTACCTGCTCATCGCCGGCACCTACACGCCGTTCACGCTCGTGACGCTGTGGGGGCAGGGCGGTCTTGCGCTCAACGTCGTGATCTGGGCCGCCGCGATCCTCGGCATCGTGATAGAGACCCTGTCCCGCGAGCGTCAGCCCAAGTGGGTCAGCGCCCTCATCTACCTGGTGATGGGCTGGGCCGTCATCGTGAGGATGCCGGCCCTGGTCGCCGCGCTGCCCGTCGGCGGCCTCGCGCTGCTCGTCGCGGGCGGCGTCTCCTACACGGTGGGCGTCCTGTTCTACCTGCTCAAGAAGGTTCCCTATGCGCACATGGTCTGGCACCTCTTCGTGCTGGGCGGAAGCGTCTGTCACGTGTTGGCGGTGATCCTCTTCGTGCTGTAGCCGCATGCCGGCCGTCGCCGCGCCGCCGCGGCCCGGCCGCGTTCCCGCA
>CACZRK010000161.1 GCA_902783515.1 uncultured Coriobacteriaceae bacterium
CGTGAGGGTCGTCTGGTCGTAGGCGAACGTGCCGTGCACGACGGGCGAGGTGACCTTGGCGGTCGCCGTCGTCTTGGCGGTCGAGGCCGCCTGCGCGGCGGCGGTGCCGGCCGGCTGCGGCGCGGCGGTGCCGGGCGTGGCCGCGAGGGCGACCAGGGGTGCGCCCGAGAGCGCGAGCGCCGTGCCCGCGAGTGCGGCGCTGACGACCTTGCTGCTGCTCATGCGATCACGATCGACGTGCGTCTTCATGGCTACTTCTCCTCCTTCGCGCTTGCGGCGATGTTCTCGGCACGCCACGGGTCGCTCTCGTCAATGGTCGGGTCGTTGACGCCGGCCTCTTCGGTCGTCCACTCCGGGTGGGCGGCGATGGCCTCCTTGTTGGCCTCGGAGGCGGTCAGGTCGGTGACGCCGGCGAGCTCGGCCTGCGCGTCGTCGGCGATGTCATAGCTCGGCGGCGTCGGGACGTCCTTGCCGGCCTTCTCCGCGTCAGCGGCGATCTGGTCGGCGCCATGGGAGACGAGCATGAGCTCGGCGGGCTCGTCGGAGACACGGCCGTTCGTGCAGATCGTGCGGACGCGCACGACGTAGGACGTGTCCTCCTGCGGGGTGAACGTGTAGTACCAGTTGGTGATCAGGGACGGGTCGACGTTATCGAAGTCGTACTCGGTCCACGTCGCGCCGCCGTCCAGCGAGACCTGGATGCCCTTGACGGTCCAGTCGTACCCGTGCGACCAGCCCTCGATGGTGTAGGGCTTGCCAGTCTCGATGACGGTGCCCTCATCGACGTTGAGGAACCCGACCTGCGGCTTGTTGTAGAAGCTCTGGGTCTCGTTGCGCTCGTTGCCCTCCTGCGTCCACTCGTCGCTCTGCTCGTGCCAGCCGTTCTGGTTGGGCAGCCACGGGTCGGAGGTGTCGCTGAACACGAAGTCGGAGATGGACTTCCAGGAGTTGCCGGCGCTCATGAACGGGCACCAGCACCACACCGGGTAGCCGTCCTCCCAGTTCAGCAGGTGGCCGTTGATCTCGTAGACGATGTAGATGTCGTCGATGTGCTTGCTGAAGACGTCGCGCGTGAGGTCCTCATGGCTGCCGTCGGCCGCCATGACCTGCAGGGACACGGCGTCATCGGTGTAGCCGCCCGCCTGCTGGAGCAGGTAGGAGAACGGGATGGCCTTGATGTCGTAGTTGCCGAAGAACGACCCGCCCATCGGGTTCATCGTGCAGATCATGGCCTTCGTGACGTCCACCGTGTGGCCCTCGTTGATGAGGTCGGCGAGGTTGAACGTGGTCTCCTGGCCGACGCAGCCGGAGACGGTGAGCGTCCAGTTCGCGAACAGGTCCTTGTCGAGCGGGGTGCCCTCCTCCTGGTAGTGATAGCGGTCGTGATCCCAGTAGTAGCCGGGGCCGCGCCAGTTGTAGTCCCACGTGTTGTCCCAGCTGGACTTCTTCTGATCCCAGACGACCTGGGCGTCAACGTCGGACTGGTCGGCGACCTGCGTGATGCCGCCGAAGGCGTCATGCTTGACCTCGTCGAACAGCGGGAACGTGAGGTCGTCGTTCGTGGAGAGCGTGTCCTGCGTGTTCGTGTCCTGCGTGAAGTGGCAGCTCCAGCAGTTGCCGCCCATCGCGGAGAACTGGTCGGCGTACTTGGTCTGGTGGATGTTGTGGATCAGGTCGCCGAAGGTGTACTGCTGCGTGATGTAGCCGGGCTGCCAGGTGTGGCAGTCGATGCACATCTGAACCGTGTACTGCACAGGCGCGCAGCGGGTGATGTCCTGGTGGTCGAAGTCGCTCATGTTGCTCACGAGCTCGGCCAGGTCGTCATGGCAGGCGCCGCAGCCGCGGTTCTCGCCGTTCAGGTAGGTCTTGTTGTACGACGGCATGAAGTCGTTGAGCTTGTAGGCGTCGTAGCCGATGTCGTTCGGGATGCGCTGGATCTGGGTGCCGTCATCGAGCACCTTCACCGTGGGCGTGTTGTCCGCGATGTACTGCTCGCTCGTGTACGGAGTGGACTGCGGGTCGCTGCCGGCGTTCGCCGCCGACTGCGCGGGCTCGGGCTGGTCGGCCGCGTACTTGGTGCGCGAGGCGAACGTGTTGTCGTTGGTCGCGCTGCCCTCGAACTTCGCGGCGTCCGCGTCAAAGAGCGCCTGGACCGCGGGGCCGTACTGGCTGTCCGACGACGCGGACGCCGAGGCGGACGTGCCGGTCGCGCCGTCAGCGGCGGCGCTGGACGAGCCGGACGCGAGGCTGACGCCGGGTGCCACGCTCAGCAGGGCGACGAGCCCGGCCGTGCAGACGGCGGCCGACGCGACCTTGAAGATCGCCGTTCTTCGTGGGGCTGGCTTCATGGAACTCATGGACGATCCCCTCTTCCTCCCAACAGGGACTCTTGAGAACTCCCCCGCCACGGGATCGCGGGCTCGACGTCGGGCGACTGGCCGCGACATATGCGCGTCTCGTGACGTTCTCACGTAGATTTTGTAAACCTTGACGTCGTGGGAAGCTCAAGAGGGGATTCAGAAATTTTTCAGCACCGGCCGCGCGTCGGCACGCGGCCGGTGCCGCCAGCGCCTACGCGGTCGGGTCAAGCTCGTCGAAGTTGATCGTCGCGCAGTCGACGCGCCAGGAGAAGTACGAGGTCGTGCCTGACGCGGCGTCATAGCGCGCGAGCTCCACGGGATAGTAGCCCGTGTAGTCCCAGACGCCGCCGGCGTTGTAGAGCTTCGCGGGGTCGTAGCCGAAGAATATGAGCAGCTGGCGCATCATGCCCGCGTAGCCGCCTCCGCCGCAGCACAGGATGATCGGCTCGTCGCGGGGGAACAGGTCGGCGATGATGAGGTCGGCCTGCTCGTAGCGCGGCGTGGCGCTGGCGACCGTGCCGTCGTCGGCCCAGGTGACGTCAAAGAGCCGGTCGCCGTCGTAGGCGCCTGAGACGGGGAGCTCCTGCAGGGTGCCGATGTAGGGGAACGGCACGACCTTGAAGCCCTCCAGCGCGATCGAGAGCAGCGAGTCGCCGCCGATGGAGGCGTAGTCGGCGGGATCGCGCAGCATGCGCATGTCGCGATACGCCACGCCGTCCAGGTGAAGGTAGTCGTCGATCGTGTCCATGTTCACGCCGAGGTCCACCC
>CACZRK010000162.1 GCA_902783515.1 uncultured Coriobacteriaceae bacterium
CCATGGCATCCGAGAAGCTCAGCATCAACGTCATCGTCCCGTCCGCCGTCTGTGCCGCATCCGACGACGTGCGCACGGCGTATATAGACGCCCTGCGGCGTGAAGTGAGGTCTGCCGCTGATGACGAGTCAGGCGCCGAGATCGTTCGCGTAAGCCTTATCGGCTGCACAGCCGCCACAGTGACGCTCGCGGGCTGGGTCGGCCTCATCGACGACCTGGAGGCATCCTTTCCGGGTACGCGCGAAGCGAGGATGCGCATCGACATCTCACCCGAGCTTCTTGATACGAAGACCTGCGCCTACGCTTCCCGCTACCGCCTTGTCATCAACCTGCTGATGGACGGTCTGCTCGCGTCTTGTCACTGCACTGACGGCGCTCTTGACGTTGACAATGCGCTGGCGCGCGCCATCTCGCTCATGACGCGCGAGCACATTTCCAACTGGGGGATGCAGCTCTGCGCCAATCGTCCCGCAGGTTCTGACGTCACAGACGCACATGCAACCCAACGTGCTCGCGTCGAGACGATCGTGCGCAAGACCCAACCGGGCTACGTGCGCTTCGTGGATGTCGATGCGGCAGATGCGGACATCAGTCTGCCGGACAGCCTCTCGCGTACGCTCGATGACGCGGGTTATGCTCCGTGCGGAGGCGGGCTCTACGCGCGCAAGCCGCTCTACGCGGCGTTCTTCGCACATGAGCCAAACGTCATGGGCTTCGGGCTCGGCGCCCATACGTCCTTTTGCGGCGCGCGGTTCACGACGACCGACGACCTTGACCTGTACCTAAAACATGCCGGCACGGCTGCAGACATCTATCGTCTGGACACGTAGCGAGCGTACCTGCTGACGTGTCCGCCCGGCACGCACCGGCTTCGTGGCCCGTGCGTGCCGAACCACGCGTCCGCCCGCAACCCCTCCCCTCATGGCGTACAATGGGTGATTCCCGACCCCATCCACCCCAAGAGGAAGCCAGGTCCCGGCCTATGAACATGGACGCGATCGTCGCCGTCACGGATCGCATCGACACCGTGATGTACACGTACTTCTTGGTGTTCCTGCTGATCTTCTCCGGGCTGTACTTCACGATCCGCACCCGCGGCGTGCAGTTCAGGCTGATCAAGGACATGTTCTCCGCCATCACCGAGAAGCGTCACGAGCCGGGCAGGCGCGGCGTCTCAAGCTTTCAGGCCATGATGGTCTCCACGGCGAGCCGCGTCGGCACCGGCAACATCGCGGGCGTCGCCACGGCCATCGCCGTCGGCGGGCCGGGTGCCGTCTTCTGGATGTGGGTCATGGCGCTCGTCAGCAGCGCCTCCGCGTTCGTCGAGTCCACGCTCGCCCAGATCTGGAAGGTGCACAGCGGCCAGGGCGAGTTCCGCGGCGGGCCCGCCTATTACATTCAGCAGGCGCTGCACAGCCGCGCACTCGGCGTCGTGTTCTCGGTGTGCCTCATCCTGTGCTTCGGCATCGGCTTCAACGGCCTGCAGTCGTATAACATGAGCTCGTCGCTGGAGTACTACATCCCCGGGTATGCGCATACGGCCGGCCCCGTCGCCCTCGGCCTGCTGCTCGCGGTCGTGACCGGGTTTGTGCTGTTCGGCGGCACCCGGCGCATCAGCTTCATGACCTCGTACATCGTGCCGGCGATGGCGCTGCTCTACCTCGGCATGACCGTCGTCCTCATGGTCATGAACGTGCCCGAGATCCCCGCCGTGTTCGGCATGATCTTCCGTGAGGCCTTTGACGTCCAAGCGATCACGGGCGGCTTCGCCGGATCCATGATCGTGCAGGGCATCAAGCGCGGCCTGTTCTCCAACGAGGCGGGCATGGGATCGGCGCCGAACGCCGCGGCGGCCGCCTCGGTGTCGCACCCCGTCAAGCAGGGGCTCGTGCAGGTGCTCTCCGTGTTCATCGACACGCTGCTGATCTGCAGCTGCTCCGCCGTCATGATCATGCTGTACGTGCACAACAACACCGGAGTCATCGCGTGGGGCGGCGCGACCGGGGCGGCCGCGCTCTCCAACATGCCGCTCGTGCAGGCAGCGATGCTCGACGGCTTCGGGCCGCTCGGCATCAACTTCATGACGCTCGCGATCTTCGCGTTCGCGTTCTCCAGCCTCATCGGCAACTACTTCTACGCTGAGGGCAACTTCCGCTTCATCACCAAGAGCAAGCCCGCGCTGGTGGTCTTCCGCATCGTGTGCTGCGTCGTCATCTTCTTCGGCGCGCAGTCCAACCTCACGCTCGCCTGGAACCTCGCGGACATCTTCATGGGGCTGCAGGCGACGGTCAACATCGTCGCGATCCTTCTGCTGGGCAAGTGGGCGATCGCGGCGCTGCGCGACTATGAGGAGCAGCGCCGCCAAGGGCTGGACCCGGTCTTTGAGGCGCGCAACTTCCCTGGCATGCCCGCCTGCGAGTGCTGGCACGAGACGCGCGAGGAGCTGGAGACCGCGACGCGTGCGGTGGAGGTCGAGGAGCGCGAGATGCGAGAGTCCGAGCAGGAGCTGGAGTAGCGCCGAGGGCGGGAGCCGGGCGGACCGGGCGACGGTGGGCGGCGGGGGTACGGATTCCGACGTTCGGGAGGGTTTGAGCGGGCTGGTGGGACAGTCCTGTACGAATCGGAGTGCTCCCATTCGCACACGCGTGCGTTCGGGAGCACTTTCGGCACAGGTTCGCACGAATGGGAGACTTCCGAGCGAGCCTCCGCACCGTCATCGGCGCCGCGGAGTCTCCCGATCGTCAAGGGCTGTACCTGCGCCCCCGCGAAATGCTCCCGAACGTGCGTTTCTGTTCCGCCAAAGCCTCCCGTTCGCGCAAACCCGTCCCGCCCCGCCCGTCCTACACGCGCGTCAGCCTAGTCCTGGTACACCCGCACGCGCGCGGACACGTCCTCCGCGGGCTTCTCGCCGGGCTCTGCCGCGATGCCGCCAAAGGGCATCTGCGCGACGAGACGCCAGTCGGCGGGGAGGCCAAGCAGGTCGCGCACGGCCTCATCGATCACCGGGTTGTAGTGCTGCAGGTTCGCGCCGACGCCAAGCTCGCGCAGGGCGCCCCACACCGCGATCTGGAGCATGCCGTTGCTCTGCTGCGCCCAGACCGGGAAGTTCTCCGCGTAGCGGGGGAACTGCTCCTGCATGCCGGTGACGGTCGGCTCATGCGTGAAGTACAGCACGGTGCCCGCCGCGGCCTTGAAGCCGTCGATCTTCTCGCGCGCGACCTTGCCGCCAAACGCCTCGTAGATCGCGTCCCAGAGCGCGTCCTGTCGGGCGCCCGTCACGACGGCGACGCGCTGGCTGTGCATGTTGAACGCGTCCGGCACGAGCTCGGTGGCGCGGGTCACGGTGTCGATGACCGTCTGGACCGGCACCGGCAGCTCCTTGGTGAGCGCGTAGACGGTGCGGCGGGATGCGAGGGTGTCGATGATGCTCATGGCGTTCGTCCTTTCGTCAGGGTGTGATGGTGTGTGCCATTCGGCGTCGGTGCGTGTCGTGCCCAGGCGTCCAGTTCCCTATGCGTCCAGGCCGAACGCATAGCTCGTCATGGACACTGATCCCTGCTGGCGCACGGCGTTAAAGACAAAGGAGCGCTCGCCCGCCGAGGCGCCGAGCACATAGAGCAGCGGGAGGAAGTGGTCCGGCGTCGGGACCGCGTAGCGCGCGTGCGGCAGGTGGGCGTAGTCGATGACGCCCGCGTCATCCCGCGCCTCCACGCGATCGCGGACCGCCGCGTCAAACGCGTCGGCGGCAGACGTGCCGTGCGGGTTGTCCCACTGGACCTCAAAGAGGTTGTGTACGACGTTGCCGCTCCCGAGCACGAGGTAGCCCTCGTCGCGCAGCGTCGCGAGCGCCCGCCCGACCTCGTAGCACTGGCGCGGCGCGAGCCCGTCGTCCACGCTCATCTCCACGACGGGGACGTCCGCGTCGGGGAACATGTGCACGAGCGGCGTCCAGACGCCGTGGTCGATGCCCCATTCGTCATCGGCGCGCGCTGAGACGCCCGGCAGCCCCAGCACCCGACGGCCCAGCTCCGGGAACCCGGCTACCGGATACCGCAGGTCGTAGAGCGCCTGCGGGAAGCCGTACATGTCGTAGATCTGACGGGGCTTCGCCGACGTCTGCACGCGCGTGCCGCCGTGCGAGTACCAGTGCGCGCTCACCGCGAGAATGGCGCGCGGCGTGCCGAAGTCGCGCCGGATGCGCGCGCCCATGGCGGCCAGGCCGTCGGTGAGCTCGTCGTGGTTGAGCGCGAGCATGGGGCTGCCGTGCCCGACGAAGACCGCCGGCATGCGCCTGCGCGCGGCGCCGTCGCCGCCTGATGACTGTTGCTGTCCCTCTGTCATGGATGCCTCCTTGATCGCGGCGTGCGGCGGAGGACGTGCTCCGTGCGCCTGATGTATGCCGGCTTGCCGACGCTTACGCTCACTCTACCCAGTCGGCGTATAACCTAGCGTCCTCGTATGTTTCGCGCGCCAGTCCCTCCACGTCTCGCCCACGTTCGTGGTCAAAGGGTGCGGATGACCGGCGGGATCGCCTCCGTCCAGACCACGTCTCGGTCGAGGGGGTCAATCGTGCGCCCAGCGCGCGTCGACGCGTATCATGGCAGGCAAGCGTGCGGTACGGTCGCGTCGCGGTCGCGGCGACGCACGACGGGAACGCGAATGCGGACGAGGGGACGGTCGCGATGGTTTTCGGGATGAGCGTGTACGAGGCGTGCGCCTACTTCCTGCTGTACGCGTTCCTCGGCTGGGTGGTCGAGGTCGCCTATCACGCCGTCGCCGTCGGTAAGGTCGTGAACCGTGGCTTCCTGAACGGCCCGCTCTGCCCCGTCTACGGGTTCGGCATGCTGGCCGTCATCGCGATGGGCAACGCCGTGAGCGCGCGCGGCGGCGTGGCGGCGCCCGAGACGACGCCCGTCTGGCTGCTCTTCCTCGGCGGCATGGCGCTGGCGACGGCGATTGAGCTCGTCGCGGGCTGGCTGCTGGACAAGCTCTTTCACACGCGCTGGTGGGACTACTCAGACAAGCCGCTCAACCTGCACGGCTACATCTGCCTCGAGTTCTCGCTGATCTGGGGCATCGCCATCGTGCTGGTCGTCCGCGAGCTCCATCCCCTGGTCGGCCAGCTCACCACGCATGTCATCCCGGAGCGCGTCGGGTGGCCGGTCATGGGCGTCCTCTACGCGGTCCTGCTCGTGGACGTGGTCGTCTCCGTCGCAACGGCGCATGGCATGGACCGCAGGCTGCATGAGCTCGACCGTCTGCGCGCGGCCATGCTCGTGCCAAGCGACGCGATGAGCAAGGTGATCGCGACCGGCACGATGCGCACGGCGCAGCACGCCCAGGAGCAGCGCCTGCAGATGACGCTCGCCGCCGACGAGCTGCGCGACCGTGCCGACCGGGACAGGGACGAGATTGTCGAGAAGGTCGACGGCGTGCGGGAGCACCTTGAGGAGAAGGCCGACGCGTCCCGCGAGGCAGTCCGCGACCTGCGCGACGCCGAGGAGGAGCGAGCCCGTGCGCGCGCCGCTGGCGCGGACCTTGCGGAGGCGCAGCGCGCGTACCGCCGTCGCTACCACGAGCTCATGGACAGCCTCGCCGCGCACCGCGTTGCGGGCAGCGGCCGACTCGTCGCCGCGTTCCCGCACATGAAGCGCGACGGCGACGTGCGGTTTGGTGGCGCCGACGGCATCCTGCAGGAACTGCGCGCGCAGCTTGAACGCCGCGCGCGGCCCGACGCGACGGGGCGGCCCGAGACGGGCGACCGCGCGGATTCGTGAGACGGCACCCGACGACGAGCCGTCCGCGACGGCGCGAGACGCCCCCGTCGTCACCCGTCACCACGCAGGCCCCGCGGAGAGCATTCGCGCTCCCTGCGGGGCCTGTCATCACATCCAGACGTCCGGACGTAACCTCGACGCGCTATTCCTGCGCGTCGCCGTA
>CACZRK010000163.1 GCA_902783515.1 uncultured Coriobacteriaceae bacterium
CGACGAGGGCCGTTCGCGCGTCCACGACCAGCAGACAAAGCATCAGCGGCGCGATGCAGACCATCGGCAGGATGTAGCGCGCCACCTCCACGCCCGTGGAGACGGGGCAGATGAACAGCGTCACCATCGTCATGAACCAGGGGGACGCCATCACGAGCATGCGCAGGCGCCCCCAGCGGCCGGCGCCGCGGCTCTTCGCGATCGCGAAGAGCGCGAAGAACGGCAGCACCGTCGCCCAGATCGCCTGGTTGTAGGCGATGTTGATCACCGGGATCGTCCCGACGAAGTTGTAGAGCGAGGTCACGAAGTCGTTGCGCACGTTTGACGCCGGCCACGTGACGTACTGCGAGACGAAGTCGGCGTTGGCGACCGTGCCGCTCGCGACCTTCACGGTGATGGCCGGCTCATAGGACGCCCAGCCGGCCTCCATGCCGAGCCATGCCTCTAGGTGGCCGAGCGGGTGCTCGGCGCCCAGGCGCGCCCAGAGGCGCAGGAAGTCGGGAATGAGGCTCTCGTCGCGCAGGGCGCCGTCCTTGATCGGGTCGACGATCGTGTAGTCAAACTCGCTGGGGATGTCGTTCGTGTCGATCATCAGGAAGTCGTTCAGCAGCTGCTTGTCCTCGTCGGAGAACGCGTCCTCGTAGCCGTCGACGCCCTTGGCGTACTGCACGTACTCATGGGCGACCTGCTGGATCGGCACGGCGAGCATCTCCTGCTTGCCGCCGGGCTCCACGTTGAGCGTCGGCAGGATCACGCGGGGGATGAACGCGAGCATCAGCACGAGCAGCAGCGCGCCGATGATCGGCATGAGCGCGCGGCCGCCGTGCGCGAGGCGCAGGAAGACCATCGCGACGAGGGCGGGGGCGATCATGTACACGCCGGTCTTCTTGGACAGGCAGATCGCGACGCCGAGCAGGATGAGCGCGATCGGCACCCATGCGTGGGTGAGGACCTCGCCGCGCGTGCGCACGACCTCGCAGAAGATCAGCGCGAAGTAGACGAACAGGACGACCTGCAGGGTGTCCTTCACGACGGAGCACAGCGTCATCGGGATGTAGGGGAACAGCCCGAAGAACAGCAGGATCGCCAGGCAGACGCCCCAGCGCACGCCCGCGCGGCGCAGGTAGCAGCACACCAGCGAGAAGGCGACGGCGGCGGCGGCGAGCTGGATGGCGATCAGGACGAACAGGCCGGCGGCGCCGTCGTCAAACAGGGCGCGGCCCATGTCGATGAACGCGCCGTACAGGTACACGAGCGCGAACGGGTGATGGTCGGAGAGCGTCCCCGCGAAGTGCTCGTAGACCTGCCAGGACGTGTCGTACCACAGCACGCCCGGGAAGAGGCAGACGATGTAGATGAGCCAGCACAGCAGCAGCACGACCGCGCCGAGGACAACCGAGGACGGCCGCCACGCGAAGCTGAGGGCGGGGTGCGCGCGGCACAGGGCCGCGACGGCGCCCTCATGCGGCGTGACGCCGGCGCGCTCCGCGGCCTGCCGGTCGGCGGCGCGCATCGCGGGCCCGCTCACCAGCAGGCGGTAGGCGACGGCGAAGCCGCCCACGAACAGCGCGACGCTCACGACGAGGCGCTGGTAGAACTCGTAGTCGGTGAGGTCGATGACGCCCTTGCCCGCCGTCGCCTGATCGCAGAGCGCGAACAGGACGCCGAGCAGGACGGGGATGACCACCGGCCATCCGAACCATCGGGTCGCGCCTCGCGCCCGCTCGGCGTTCGCGCCCGCGGGCTTACTCGCAGATAGACTCATACTTGCTCCTCGTCCGTGTTCGTACAACAACGAGTCGCTCCCTGCCCGCGGGACGCGCAAGGGCGTGGCCGCGAGGCGAGATGACCAGTCGATTATAGTCAACGGCGCGCCCGCCCGGCCGTCGCGCCGTCGCGGCGCGGGGGGACTCCGGCCAAATCGTTACAAGCTGAAGGGCTGCCCGCAGGGGTCACGCGCGGGTGATCGCACGCGAAGACGCCCGCCGGCATGCGTGCAGCCGACGGGCGTCGTTTGGCTCGTGTGTCAGGCGGGACGTGGCGGGGTGCCTACTTGTCAGCGCGATGGCGCCACTGCCAGACCACCTGGTTCAGGTTGATCTCGTACTCCTGGCGGCCGCGGCGCGCGGTGCTGGACAGGACGAAGCCCGCGGCGAAGAACGTGATCGCGAGGAGCAGCAGCGTGCTGCCGATCACGAAGCTCGCCATGTTCGGGATGTAGTGCGTCGCGAAGATCTCGCTCACGACGGACACGTCCAGGATGCCGCCGATCAGCAGGCACAGCAGGCCGAGGATCGAGTAGAACAGCAGGGGGCGGTACGTGCGCACGAGGTTGAAGATCGCGAGGATGACCTTCACGCCGTCCGAGACGGTGTTGAGCTTGGAGGAGCTGCCCGCGGGGCGGTCGCGGTACTCCACGGGCATCTCCAGCAGGCGCACGCTCTTGTCCAGCGCGTGGATGGTCATCTCGGTCTCAAGCTCAAAGCCGTGCGAGAGGACCGGCAGCGTCTTGGCGAACCCGAAGCTCATCACGCGGTAGCCCGTCATGATGTCGTTCACCTTGCTGCTGAACAGCGTGTTGATGAGGTCGCGCACGAGCTTGTTGCCGAAGTTGTGGAACGGTCGCTTGTTCTCGGTGAAGTACGTCGTGGAGAGGCGGTCGCCGTCCACCATGTCGTACTGCTCGACGAGGATCTTGTCGACCATGGCGGGCGCCGCCTCGGCGGGGTAGGTGTCGTCGCCGTCAACGAGGACGTAGCAGTCGGCGTCAACCTCGCGCAGCATCGCGCGCACCACGTTGCCCTTGCCCTGACGCGGCTCGCTGCGGACGACGGCGCCCGCCTCGCGGGCGAGTCGCGCGGTGTCGTCGGTCGAGTTGTTGTCGTAGACGTAGACCGTAGCGTTCGGCAGCACGCGGCGGAAGTCGGACACGACCTTGGCGATGGTTACGGACTCGTTGTAGCACGGGATGATCACCGCGACCGATCCGTTGGAGGGCGCCTCGCCTACGCTCTGATTTACGTTCATACAGCCTAGCTTTCTTTACGAAACGTGCTGCTGCGATCCGACAGGTGCTGCACGCCCTCAAAGCCGACGCACACGCATCATAGAATATGTGCGTGTTGGAGCGAAAACAAGACGCGCAATTGAGTTCAAAGTAATTGCAAGTCAAGGCATCGAAAAGGCCGTGCGCGCAGATCCATAGCACGTGCACGGCCCGACTCAGCGCGAGGCGCCACATCCGAGCAGCTCGCGTCGGCGCGCGATCGCCGCCAGGGCGTCGATGACGGCCGCCTGCGCGTTCGAGCCGATCTCAAACGCGCAGAGGCGCTTGAGCTCCGGCATCGCGTTCGCGACCGCGACGCCCGCCCCGACCATGCGCATGAGCGGGGCGTCGTTCATGGAGTCGCCGAACGCGATCGCGTCGTCGGCGGCGGCGCCGAGCGCGTCCAGCACGCGACGAGCGCCACGGTCCTTGCCCGCGTCGGGCAGCGCGACGTCGATCCAGCGCCAGCCGCACGCGCTGAGCGCGTACGTGCCGGCGAACGCCGCGCCGAGCCGCCTGATGACGCCCTCGACGTCGCTGCGCGCCACGAGCGCCGCCTTGACGATCTCGCCGGGCGGCAGCTCGTCGACGGGCGTGAAGCGCGGGGCGTCGTCGCGCAGGCCGGGAAGCGCGCGTGCGAAGAAGTCGGCCTCCAGGTTCAGCTGGTAGGGGCGGCGTGCGTCGTAGACGATGAGGCCGGGCCGGTCGGGGTCGTGGCGAGCGGCGTCCAGAAGCCCCTGGAGCTCGGCGCGCCCATACGCCAGGTGCACGACGGGGCGCCCGCCCACGACGACGTCGGACCCGTTGCCGGCGACGAGGTCCACGCGGTCGGCGACGTCGCCCAGCGCCGCACGCGCCGCCCACAGGGCGCGGCC
>CACZRK010000164.1 GCA_902783515.1 uncultured Coriobacteriaceae bacterium
ACTACGTCTACAAGTCCGACGGCCGCTCCTCCCTCATCGACTTCGTGCTGGCCAACAAGTCCGAGACCGGCTACCTCACGTTCGGCTCGTCGGAGTTCTACATCTCCAAGAAGCGCGTGCCCGAGTGCCCCCAGGCCGTGTTCGGCGAGAGCGCGTGCGGCGTGGACATGACCTACATCGGCATGGCGTTCGCCCAGTGCCTGTGGCAGGCGATCGCGGCCGGCGCGTACGGCGCGCGCGTGGGCATGGACAAGTGCGCGATCGTCGTGTCGCCGCAGTGGTTCTTCCGCAACGGCGGCGACGAGGCCAAGTTCCCGAGCGTCTTCTCCTACGAGCTCTACCGCGCGTTCTGCCGCAACACGGAGATCCCCCAGGAGCTGCGCGACTACGTGCGGGTCCGCGTGAAGGCGCTCGGCATCGACGAGGACACCATCGCCGCCGCCAACGGCGACACGCCGCTGGACCTCATCAACGACCAGGCGCGCCACCTCAAGGAGACGCTCGCGCTGCGCACCAAGATCGACGACTTCATCCAGAAGGCGCCCAAGAAGAGCCTCACGCGCCAGGTCGGCGCGCCGGTCGAGGAGCCCGACTGGGACGGGCTGCTCACGCAGGCCGACGCGGACGGCGCCGCCGCGTGCACGACGAACGACTTCGGCATCTACGACGACTACTGGAACCGCAACTCCGGCTACAACACGGAGCGCAACCAGCGCTTTGACCATGCCGAGCCCGAGTACCAGGACCTCGTCACGTTCCTGGAGGTCTGCCGCTCCTGCGGCATGCAGCCGCTCGTGATCATCCTGCCGGTGCACGGCCCGTGGTACGACAAGGAGAACGTCACCTCGGAGCAGCGCCAGGAGTACTACAAGCGCATCCGCAAGATCGCCGACAACGCCGGCGCCACCTACGCGGACTTCTCGAGCTGCGAGTACGAGCGCTACTTCCTCTGTGACACGGTCCATCCCGGCTGGCGCGGCTGGGTCCGCATCGAGCGCGCCTTCTACCACTTCGTCAAGGACGAGGACGACGACTTCCTCGGCGGCTGGAACTACGCGGCGCCCGGCGGCTCCGGCCTCACGACCATGGCCGGGCTCGTCGAGGAGGCGTAGGCGTCATGAGCACGAACGACACCACCGGGACCGGGATCGACGCCGAGAGACCCGCGACGGAGCCAAAGCGGGAGCCGAAGCCGAAGCGCCGCGCGTCGTTCACGCCGTTCGCGAGCATGCGCACGGCGGCGATCGCCTTCGCGCACGCGCACCCGCAGCTCGTCGCCGCGCTGGCGGCGCCCGCCGCTGCCGGCATGGCCCTGCTGCTGCTCTGGTTCATCGTGTTCTCGGGATTTGACGCACCGGCGACGTTCATCTACGCGGCGTTCTAGGCACCTCAAGGAAGGGGGCCGCATATGCGCAGCCCTGACACACAATCTGACGCATCGGCTGACGCGGACGCAGGCACGGGCATGGGCGAGCGGGGTCGCGGCCGTCGGCCCGCCACCGCGTCGCGCGGGACGTGCGCCCCGCGCACCCCGCGCAACCGGCGCGCCTTCCGCATCCCGCGCGCCCCGCGCGTCATGGCAGTCGCGGCCGTCGCGGCCGTCACGGCGATCGCGCTCGCGTGCATGGCGCCGGCAGCCGCACCTGCTGACGGCGGACACGCACTCCCGCGGCTCGCGGCATCCGTCGCCCAGGCCCTGCCGACCGACAACCAGGCGGACTTCAACGGCGACGGCGACCAGGCGACACCGATCACGGACGTGGACGAGGAGCAGGTCGGCAAGGACGGTGGCGACGCCGTCTGGCGGATCCCCGACGAGGACGCCAACGAGACGGCCGACGACTTCTCCGACGCGCTGGACGACTACATCGACAAGAACGCCGCCGCGACGGGCGTGCCCGGCATGGCGTTCGCCGTCGTGACGAGGGACGACACGCTCTACGAGCGCACGTGGGGCGACTGCACGAGCACGCACAGCCCGTTCACGATCGGCTCGCTCAGCAAGTCGTTCACCGCGCTCGCCATCATGCAGCTCGTGGACGAGGGGTCGATCGACCTCGACGAGCCCGCCGTGACCTACGCGCCGGCCTACGACGTCCCCGCCTCGGTCACCGTCCGGTCGCTGCTCAACCAGACGAGCGGCTTCGGCTACTTCGAGTCGCTCGACCAGGCCGCGGTCGGCGACACCGCGGGCAGCTTCTCGTACGCCAACGCGAACTACGACCTGCTCGGCCGCATCGTCGAGAACGTCTCCGGCGAGTCCTACGGCGACTACCTGCGCGACCACGTCCTCGCCCCGCTCGGCATGCAGGACGCCTCGGCCGGCGGCACCGCCTCGGCGTCGGGCGCCGCGGCCCAGCCCGGCCACCGCACCTACTTCGGGCGCGTGGTCGCCGACGGCTACACGCACCCCATCTCCGATGCGGCCTGGGGCTCCCCGGCGTCCGGCTACGTGCACGCGAGCCTCGCCGACATGGAGAGCTACCTGCGTATGTACCTCTCGAACGGCCAGAACGCGAGCGGCGACGAGGTCATCTCCGAGGAGGCCCTCGCGCAGATGATCTTTGACCGCGTGCCCGACCCCGACGGCGACACGTACTACGGCATGGGCTGGACGACGTACTACTGGGACAACGGCGAACTCGTCATGTCCCATGCCGGTGAGGTCGAGAACTACGTGGCGAGCATGGTCGTCCTCCCCGAGCGCGGGATCGCCGTCATCATCCTGGGCGACGCGAGCGACTACTTCGGCGGGGACGACGCCTTCTTCGCTTTCGCCGACAACGTGCTCTCCACCGTCATCGGCGGCGACACCGACCCGGTGACGAGCGACGATCGCGTCACGCAGCACGCAGAGGCGAACCTGAGCTTTCTGGGGCTCGCGAGCCATGCCCTGGCTGCCCTCGCGGCGAGCGCGCTGATCGCCATCGCCGCGCGCGCGAGCGTGCGCCGCGGGCGCTTCGTCCGCCTCACGAGCCTGGTCGCCGGCATCGCCGCGGCGTCCTTCGTGTCCCAGTGCCTCTTCATCTCGCATCTCCCCAAGGAGGTGCTCGCCTTCAGCTGGCGCGAGACAATCGCCTTCGTGCCCGACGCCGCGCTCACGTACATCGGCTGCATCGTCGTGCTCGCGCTCTGCGCGGTGGCGCTCGTGCTCGCGGCGCTCCTGCCGGCGCCGCGGCGGCACCGCGGGCGGGCGGATGTCTCCCCGGCGGAGAACGACGCACGGGACGATGGGCGGGGCGCTATGCAGGGCGACGCACGGGACGATGGGCGGAGCGCCACGCAAGACGATGGGCAGAAACTCGCGAATTCGTGAGTCTATGCCGGCCTGCGCGGGGCAGTTTCGCGCGAATCGGAGCATTGACGCAGCGTCAAGGGACAGAGTTCGACGAACGGGAGCATCCGCGAGGCCGTCACGGGCGAGCGGGTGCTCCCGAACGCGCGC
>CACZRK010000165.1 GCA_902783515.1 uncultured Coriobacteriaceae bacterium
CGCATCTGCTCGTCGGTGGCGGGGCTTGACGCGGCGACCACCGGCAGACAGGACGCCATCGCCTCAAGCAGCACGAGGCCGAGCGTCTCGGTCGTGGACGGGAAGACGAAGACGTCGGCGGAGGCGAAGGCGCGCGAGAGCTCCCCGCCGCGCAGGAAGCCGGTGAAGGTGGTCGCCGTGCCGGCGAAGAGCCCCTCCAGGCGCGCGCGGTCGGGGCCGTCGCCCACGATCGCGAGCGACCACGCGGGGTGCGCGCGCATGACGGGGACGAGCGCGTCCAGCCCCTTCTCGGCGGCGACGCGCCCCACGAAGAGCAGCAGCGGCCGCTCGGGGTGGCCGCCCGTCAGGCGCGCGCGGGTCGCAGCGTCGCGGAACGAGGGGTCGCGCGCCGTGAGGTCGACGCCGCGAGGCAGGACCTCCACGCCGGCGAACCCGAGCCCCGTCAGGCTCGCGCGCATCGCCCGCGAGGTGACCAGCGTGACGGGGGAGGAGTTGTTCAGCCGACGCATCGCCCACAGCACGGGGCGCCTCAGGGCGCGCGCCGGCCCGTAGTAGTCCAGGTACCGCACCACGTTCGTGTGATATGACGTGATGAGCGGGATGCCGGCGCGCTCCGCGTGCGGCACCGCGCGCACGCCCATGACGGCGGGGTGCCAGACGTGCACGACGTCGGGACGAAAGCCGTCGATCGCGCGGCTGATCGCGGCCGAGGGCGTGCCCCACGGGCGGGCGCGGTACAGCGGGTAGCGCACGGCGCGCACCCCGACCACGCGCGACGACCCGTAGGAAGTCACGCCGAGGTCGGGGCAGATCACGAGCACCTCGTGGCCGGCCGCCTGCAGCCAGTCGAGCGCCTTGGTGACGCGCGTCACGACGCCGTCGATCGACGGCAGGAATGTCTCCGTCACGTAGGCGATCCTCATGGTGCGTGTCCTTTCGCCCGCGACGGCGCGACCGCGGGCCGCGCGGGCGTTACTTCCAGGTCGGCGAGGTGCAGATGAGCGCGGGGTTGATGCGGTCGCGGTTCTCGCGCGCCGTCTCGAGCAGCCTGCGCAGCGTGTCGTCGTCCAGCAGGTGCGGCTCAAGGCCGAGGTCGATGAGCTTGGTGTTCACCGCGTGGAAGTAGTGGTCGTCCTCGCGCTCGATGCGGGGGTTGGGCAGGTGCTCAACGCTCGCCGGGACGCCCATCTCGCCCGCCACGCGCGAGACGATGCGGGAGAGCTCGTTGACCGAGAACCACTGCGTGAACTGGTTCATGACGCGCAGCTTGCCGGGCTCGGCGGGATGCTCGCAGGCGAGCTGGATGCAGCGCACGGTGTCCACGATGTTGATGTAGGCGCGCGTCTGGCCGCCGCGCCCGTACACGGTCAGCGGGTGGCCGATGGCGGCCTGCGCGACAAAGCGGTCCAGCGCCGTGCCGTAGATCCCGTCGTAGTCAAACCGGTTCACGAGGCGCGGGTCGAGCTGCGTCTCGGCGGTGTGCACGTTGTACACGACGCCCTGGTTCAGGTCGGTCGCGCGGATGCCCCACATGCGGCAGGCGAAGTAGATGTTGTTCGTGTCGTGCACCTTGGAGAGGTGGTAGAACGAGCCGGGCGTCTTCGGGTAGAGGAAGGTGTCGCTGCGCCCGTTGTGCTCAACGGTGAGGTAGCCCTCCTCGATGTCGATGTTGGGCGTGCCGTACTCGCCCATCGTGCCGAGCTTGACGAGGTGGCAGTCGGGCGCGAGGTCCTTGATCGCCCAGAGCACGTTGAGCGTCCCCTCCACGTTGTTGCGCTGGGTGTAGACGCTGTGCGCGCGGTCGATCATCGAGTAGGGCGCGCTGCGCTGCTCGGCGAAGTGGACGAAGGCCTCGGGTTGGAAGGTCCTGAAGACCTGCTCGAGAAAGTCGTAGTGCGTCAGGTCGCCCCGGAAGACGGCGATCTGCCTGCCGGTGACCTCGCGCCACGCCCGCACGCGTTCGTCGAGCGTGCGAATCGGCGTGACCGAGCCCGCGTGCAGCTCGTTGTCTATCTCGCGGCGCACGAGGCTGTCGACGATGGCGACCTCGTGGCCGAGCCTGGACAGGTACAGCGCCGTCGGCCATCCGCAGAAGCCGTCGCCGCCTGCAACGATGATTCTCATGCGAGCCTCCGTTCGTCCTGGGTCATCGCACGGCGCGGGTCCGTGCCGCGCTCCGTGTGCCACGAAAACGAAAGGAGGCCTCTTGCGAGGCCTCCTGGCAATGAACGCGTGTATGGGGCGTGCGATCCTAGCCGCGAACGACCTTGCCGGCCTTCATGCACTTGGAGCAGACGTTCATCTTGCGACGCTCGCCGTCCACGATGACGTACACGTTGTGGATGTTCGGGCGCTGGATGCGGTTCACAACGCGGTGAGAGTGGCTGACGCTACGGGCGGCCACCGGGTGCTTGCCGCAGATCTCGCAAACCTTCGACATGATGCAAAACTCCTTCGCACGTATGAAGTGCGGCATAGACCGCAAAACGAAAACGACAACTCGTGAACTATACCATGGACGGACGGTTTGGCAAACGCGGAGCCGTCCATCGATGAAGTCTCTGCACAATCCGCGGCTCTGTCGCGTCGGGCGACGCATCGCGACGGGCGCGTTTGGTTATGATGGCTACACTAGGCCTTGGGAACGCTGAAAGGAGCACGCATGACTGAGAAGGTTCCGGGCAGCCTCACCGTTGCCGACGACGTGTTCGCCGACCTGGCGGGCTACGCCGCCAAGGAGTGCTACGGGGTCGTGGGCATGGCGAGCCTGAGCGGCAAGGACCGCATCGCGCTGCTCCCGGGCCAGCGCCTGCGCCGCGGCATCGTCGTCTCGCGCGACGAGGCGGGGCGCCTCACGCTGGACCTCAACGTCATCCTCGAGTACGGCGTGAACATCCAGGCGGTCTCGCGCAACCTCGTTGACGCCGTCCAGTTCGTCCTGCGCGGGGTCGCGCAGATCGACGACGCCCAGGTGCGCGTGCACGTTCGCGGCATGAAGGTGCGCCCGGCGTAGCCGCCGGCGGCGCATGGGCGCCGCGACCACGACAGACCACGATTTGAGGACGCTTGTCCAAGGGGAGAGCCCTACGATGATCGAGCAGACGATTCGCTCAAGCTTTATCGCAGCCGCGCAGGCCGTGAAGGACCGGAGCGAGGACATCAACAAGCTGAACGTCTTTCCGGTGCCTGACGGCGACACGGGCACGAACATGGCGCTCACCCTTGGCACGGTCGTGAAGGAGCTTGACGCCCTGGAGCCCGGCGCGCCGCTGCCCCGTGTGTGCGGCGCCATCACGCACGGCTCGCTCATGGGCGCGCGCGGCAACTCCGGCGTCATCACGAGCCAGATCCTGCGCGGCCTCTCGGAGAGCCTCGCCGGCGTGACCGAGCCGATCGAGACCCATCAGGTCGCCGAGGCGTTCAAGAAGGCCATGAAGGTCGCGTTCCAGGCCGTGCGCAAGCCCGTGGAGGGGACGATCCTCACGGTGCTGCGCGACGTCACGAAGTGCGCCGAGACGTGCGACCGCAAGCACCTCGCGCTGGCGGACGCGCTGGACGCGATCGTCGCCGAGGCGTTTGACTCGGTGGCGCGCACGCCCGACCTGCTGCCCGTCCTGAAGGAGAACGGCGTCGTCGACTCGGGCGCGTACGGCTTCGCGGTCTTCCTGGAGGCCTTCTGCGCCGCGGCGCTCGGCCGGTCGGGCGAGCTCGAGCACGCGACGGCCGGCATCGCGGCCGCCAGCGCCAACGCGGCCGCCAAGGTGGACATCGAGATCAACGACGACTGGGAGGGCTCGGAGTTCCGCTACTGCACCGAGTTCCTCTTCCACGCCGAGCAGCCCTTTGACGAGGGCGCGACGCGCGACTTCCTCGCGAGCCAGGGCGACTGCGAGCTGCTCGTCGGCACCTATCCCGACTATAAGATCCACGTGCACACCGACCGCCCCGACCACGTGCTTGACCACATGCTCGGCATCGGCCAGATCTTCAACGTCTTCATCCACAACATGGACATGGAGGCGCACGAGCGCACCGAGAAGATCGCCGCCGACAAGGCCGGCGCGCAGGGCAAGCCCGCCGAGCCCAAGGCCATCGCGGTCGTTGCCGTCGCCGCCGGGTCGGGCGAGGCTGAGATCCTGCGGTCCCTCGGCGTGGACGAGGTCGTGCAGGGCGGGCAGACCATGAACCCCTCCACGGCCGACCTGCTTGACGCCGCCACCCGCGCCAACGGCCGCGCCGTCATCATCCTGCCGGACAACGGCAACATCGTGATGGCCGCGCAGTCGGCCGCCGCGGCGGCCGACTTCCCGATCGCCGTCGTGCCCGCCAAGAGCGTGCCCCAGGGCTTCTCTGCGATGTTCGCCTTTGACGGCGACGCGTCGCTGGAGGACAACGTGGCCGCCATGACCGAGGCCGTGGCGGGCGTCCACGACGGCGAGGTCACGACGGCCGTGCGCGACAGCGCCGCCGCCGACGGCACGCCGATCCACAACGGCGACGTCATCGGCATCGCGGACGGCGCGATCACGACGGTCGGCACCGACGTGCGCGACGTCGCGCTGCGGCTGATCACCTCGCTGCAGGACGAGGTGGACGGCGACACGCTCACGCTGCTCGCCGGCGCCGACATGAGCGACCAGGAGCTGGCCGCCCTCGCCGCCGAGGTGGAGCGCGCGCTGCCCGACCTGGAGGTCGACGCACACCGCGGGGAGCAGCCCCTGTACCCCGTGATCTTCTCCATAGAGTAGCGGTCGCCCGTGACGCTGACCGCAAGGCGCACCGACGCCCCCAACGCGCGGATGCGGGCGCAGCTCGCGCCCATCTCCTCCGCGCGGTTCGTCAACGACGATCGCGCGGAGCTGCTGGGCAGGCGCGGCGTGCGCACCGTGCGCGACGAGCTGCTCGCGACGCCCCTGCGCTACCTGGACTTCACGAGCCTGCGCTCGGTGCTGGAGGCCGACGTCGGCAGCGACGTGACCGTCGTCGTGCGCATCGACGCGGTGCGGCTGAAGCGCCCCAAGCCGCGCCTCACCGTCGTGGAGATAGACGGGTACGACGCGACGGCGGCCCTGCAGGTGAGCTACTTCGGGCAGCCGTGGATGGCCAAGCGCATCGTCCCCGGGCAGCTGGTGGCGTTCTCCGGCAAGATGGGCTTCGGGTACGGCTATCGCCGCATGAGCGCGCCGTTCTACGACGTGATCTCCACCCCCGACGCCGACGGCGCGCAGGCCGCGTCTGCGTCGGTGGCCGCCGCGCCGACGCGCGTGCTGTCCGTCTACAGCACGCCCGAGGGCCTCGCGCAGGGATGGGCGCGCCGCATCGCGTCGGCCGCCGTCGCCGACTACGGCGCGATGGCGGACTTCTGGCCTGCCGAGACGCGCCTGCGCCGCGGCCTGCCGTCGCTGGGGCGCGCCCTGCGCGCGATCCACTTTCCGCACGCCATGGGCGACGTGGAACTCGCGCGGCGCCGGCTCGCCTATGACGAGGCGGTCTTCCTGCAGCTCGGCCTTCGCCTGCTCAAGGACGCCCGCATGCCCGGCCTTCGCCCGCGCCGGCACGTGACCGACGGCCCACGCATGCACGCCCTGCGCGCGGCGATGCCGTTCTCGCTGACCCAGGACCAGCAGGATGCCGTGCGCGACGTCCTAGCCGACATGGCGGCCGACCGGTCCATGAGCAGGCTGCTGCTCGGCGACGTCGGCACGGGCAAGACGGCGGTGGCGACCGTCGCGCTGGGCGCCGTGGCCGACACCGGCACGCAGGCGGCGGTCATGGCGCCGACCGGCGTCCTCGCGCTGCAGTACGCGCAGAAGGTGGGGCCGCTGCTGGACGCGGCGGGCATCTCCTGGGGGCTGCTCACGGGCGCGACGCCGGCGCGCGCCCGCCGCGAGGTCATGGCGCGCCTCGCGGCGGGGGAGCTCACGGTGCTCTTCGGCACGCACGCGCTGCTGAACGAGGACGTCGCGTTCCCGGCGCTGTCGCTGGTCGTCATCGACGAGCAGCAGCGCTTTGGCGTGCGGCAGCGGCACGCGCTGCGCGAGAAGGGTCGCGGCGCCGACCTGCTCGTCATGACGGCGACGCCGATCCCGCGCACGCTTGCGCTCTCGGTGTACGGGGACTTGGATCGCTCGTACCTCAGGCAGCGCCCGAACCCCGGCGCCGGCGTCACGACGCGGGTCATCGCCAAGAAGAACCGCGGCGACGCGTACGAGGCGATGCGCGCGGCGATCGAGGACGGGCACCAGGCGTACGTCGTGTGCCCGCTCATCGGCGCGCCCGAGGACTCAGACGACGCCGGGGACCGCGCCGCGCAGGCCGTCGCCTCCGGCGGGGACCCCTCGGACGCGCGGGCGGCGGAACAGGAAGCGGAGATCCTCTCCAAGAAGGTCTTTCCGGGCTATCGCGTGGGGCTGCTCACCGGACGCATGGCGCCGGCGGAGAAGCAGGCGGTGATGGACGACTTTAAGGCGGGCCGGATCCAGGTCCTCGTCTCCACCACCGTCATCGAGGTCGGCGTCGACGTGCCGAACGCCACCGTCATGCTCATCGAGGACGGCGAGCGGTTCGGCCTGGCACAGCTCCACCAGCTGCGCGGCCGCGTGGGCCGCGGCGCCGAGCGCTCCTACTGCATCCTGATGAAGGGGTACAAGGTCTGCAAGGAGTCCCAGAAGCGCCTGGACTTGATGTGCGCCACCGAGGACGGCTTCCAGATCGCGGAGGAGGACATGAAGATGCGCGGTCCCGGC
>CACZRK010000166.1 GCA_902783515.1 uncultured Coriobacteriaceae bacterium
CGCCGACGTCGCCCTCGGTGGCGACCTCCGGCTCGGTGACGGCTGACGTCAGCGTGACGGTCGCCATGCCCGCCTCGTTGATGGTGGGCTGGACCTGCACCCCGTCGACCGTGATCGTCACGAAGCGGGCGTCGGACAGCGAGATCGTCGCCGTGCCACCCATCTCGAACGTCTCGGACTCGCCAGGCGCCGCCTGGGCCGCGTACTTCGCGAGGCCGTCCACGGAAACCTCGACCCACGGGCTGGTCGTGGAGGTCGCGTCGACCGTGAACGTGAACGTCGAGCCCGCGGGCAGCGCGTTCACGTCGATCGTGGGCGTCTGCTGCTGCGTCGCCGCAGGCGCGACCGTCGCGGTCGCCGCGGTTGTTGCTTGCTGGGTCGTGGCGGGCGACGAGGAGGCAGCCGTGTCCGCACTGCTCGCGCTCTCGGCGCCGACCTGTGTCACGGGGATCGTCGTCGGGCCGCTTTTCTCGGATGCGCCGCGCACGCACGAGCCGACCGCGAAGACGAGGATGATGACGAGCAGGATCGCGATGATCGCGAGCATGCCGCCGACCATCAGCCTGTTCTCGCGGAAGAAGCTCTGAAAGCCGGTGATGAACCCGGTGAGCCCGCGAAGGCTGCTCGCGATCTCGTTCGCGCGGTTCACGCGCTCTGACGAGGACCGGCTGGGGTTGCCGTACCCGTTCCTGCTGCCGCCCGAGCCGCCCTGGTAGCCGGTGTCCCGCGACATCATGTCGGACACGCTGCCCGCGTTCACGCGCCCGGAGGCGTCGATGCGGGCACCGCCGCGTGCGGTGCGAGAGCTACCCTGGCGCACGTCGGGCGCGCGGTCGGAGCCGGTGCGGCCCGATGCGCCGCGCGTTGCCTGGCGCGACGCGGCACGCGCCGCCACACGCTCCCGATCGCGTTCGTGCGTCATGCGCGCGTCGACGTCACGCCACGCCGGCTCGCCGTACGAAGGGGCGCGATGCGACGACGTGACGCCGCGCTCGCGTGCAGAGCCGTCGCGGGTGGTCTCGCGACCCGGGATGTCATAGAGCTGGCCGAGGCGCGTCCCGCGCTCGGTGCGCACATCGCCCTCGCGACGGGTGCCCGCGCGTCGGTCCTGCGCCATCCACGCGTCGTAGCGCTCCTGCGAGCGCGAGCGCGCCGCGCCCTCGCGCTCGCCGCGCTCGCGCGTCTCGTCGGATCGGCGATCCGACGTGGCGTATGAACGCGGCGTCTGCCGCCGTGTCGCGTGCGCCGCGCCCTCCGCGCGCTCCTGCTCGTAGAGGCGCACGACGTCCTGGGGGTCCAGGCCGAGGTAGCGCGCGTAGGTCGTGAGGTTCGCCCTCGTGTAGCCGTTGTCAGGCAACGACGCCGCGTCGGTGCGCTCAAAGGCCTCGATCGTCCTGCGCTGGAGCTTCGTGTCATACGTGACGCGCTCGAGGGAGACCCCGAGGCTTCGGCGACGGTCGGAGAGAACGTCCCCAAGTCTTCGCTGGCCAGCCATCAGCCCTGTCCCTCCTCAAACGTCTGCCCGAGCAGCGTGCCGAGCTCGTCCAGGTCATGGACGAGCACCTCGCGCGGCTTGGAGCTGCGCGCGGGGCCGACGACGCCCATTTCCTCCAGCATGTCCATCACGCGCCCGGCGCGCGCGTAGCCAAGTTTAAGCCTGCGCTGGATCATGGAGGTGGAACCGAGCTGGTTTTCGACGACGAGCTGCGCCGCGCGCACGGCGAGCGGGTCGTCGTCGTTGGCGTCCTCGCGACCCTCGCCACCGTCGAGCATGGCGCTCGTGGCGCCGCCTGCCATCTCACCGGCCGTCGTGGCGGGCGTGAGCGGCGCCATGGCGTCAAGCGACGGCGCGCTCTGCGTCTTCAGGTGGTCGACGATGCTCGCGATCTCGTCGTCGCTCAGATAGCAGCCCTGGATGCGGCGTGGCTTGTCGCCCCAGCGCGTCTGCAGGAAGAGCATGTCGCCGTGGCCGAGCAGCTTCTCGGCGCCCGTCTGGTCCAGGACGACCTTCGAGTCCACGCCCGTCGCGACCTTCAGGCCCATGCGGTTGTCGACGTTCGCCTTGATCAGGCCGGTCACGACGTCCGCCGAGGGACGCTGCGTCGCCATCACGAGATGGATGCCGGCCGCGCGCCCGAGCTGGGCGATGCGCACGATGGACGCCTCCACGTCCTTCTTGGCGACCATCATGAGGTCCGTGAGCTCGTCGATGATGATGACGATCGCGGGCAGGTGCTGCAGCGGGAACTCGCGCGCGGCGTTCTCGGCACTCTCGACCATCTTGTTGTAGCTCGCGAGCTTGCGCACGCCGGTGCTGCTGAAGAGCCGGTAGCGGCGGTCCATCTCGGTCACGCCCCACTGCAGCGCCGCCGCCGCCTGCCGCGGGTCGGCGACGACGGGCATGATCAGGTGAGGAATGCCGTTGTAGCCCGTGAGCTCCACCTGCTTGGGGTCCACGAGGATCATGCGGACGTCCTCGGGCGTGTCGCGCATGAGCATGCTGCAGATGATGGAGTTCACCATCACCGACTTGCCCGAACCCGTCGTGCCGGCGATCAGCAGGTGCGGCAGCGTCGCGAGGTCCACGTGCACGGCCTTGCCGTCCGCGTCCAGGCCGACCGCGATGTCCAGCGGGCCTCCCGTGACCGTCGGGAGGATGTCCCCGAACAGCACGGTCTGGCGCGTCGTGTTCGGGACCTCGATGCCGACGTACGGCGTCCCGTGGACGGGCGAGTAGATGCGCACGCTCTCGCGCGCGAGCGAGCGGGAGATGTCCTCCTCGAGTGACGTGAAGCGGTTCACGCGCACGCCCTCGCCGGGTTCGACCTCGTACGTGGTGCATGTCGGGCCCTCGACCCAGTCGACGACGCGCGCGGGCACCTTGAACTCCGCGAGCGTGCGGTCGAGCCGCTCCGCCATCGCGCGGATCTCCTCGCGCTCCGCGGCGCTCTTCTCCAGGCCGCTCGCCGTCCGCCGAAGCAGGCTCGGGCTCGGCAGCGCGAACGTCGACGCGCCGCCGGAGCCCGCGACGGCGCTCGCGGCGCTGACCGCGACGCCAGTGGCCACGGCGGCGGGGGCTGCGGGTGACGAC
>CACZRK010000167.1 GCA_902783515.1 uncultured Coriobacteriaceae bacterium
CCGGCCGGACCTGTTCGCCTCGTGGTACGAGGAGCTGGCCGACGCGGCGGACGCCAGGGCGGCGGCGGAGGCCGACGACGGGCAGACGGGCGGCGCGGCGTCGTCGGCCGCAGACGCGACGGCCGGCTCGAGCACGGCTGACAGCGCCGCGGCATACGCGGGCGCGTCCACGCTGGTCGTCTCGACGGTGAACTTCCAGCCGACCTTCGGCGACAAGGAAGCGAACTGCGCCAGCATGGAGGCGTACGTCGAGCAGGCCGCCCAGGCGGGCGCCTCCCTGGTCGTGTTCCCGGAGATGGCGCTCACCGGCTACGCCTACGCGGACGAGGAGGGCGCCGCGAACGGGCAGGCCGCCGTCGACGCCGCCGAGCCGATCGACGGCCCCTACGCCGCGCGCATCGCCGACCTCGCCGTCGCGCACGACATGTACGTCATCTTCGGCACCGCCGAGCCGGTCGGCGACGGCGCGCACGCCTACAACGCCGCCTTTGTGTGCGCCCCGGACGGCTCGATCCAGTCCTACCGCAAGATCGCGCCCGTCGAGGGCCCCTGGTGCGTCGCCGGCCAGGACCCGCTCGTCGTGGACACGCCCTTCGGCTCGCTGGGCATCTCCATCTGCAAGGACACCTACGCCTACCCCGAGCTCGCCCGCTATTACATGGCGCGCGGCTGCACCTTCGTCGTGAACCCGACGGCGCGCACCGGCGTCGCGGACGGCTGGGCCGACCTGTACGAGAACGCCCTGGAGAACCTCGCCGACCAGGACAAGGTGATCGTCGTCTCGGCCGACCTGTGCGGCGCCGACCTGGACGCCCCGGCCGAGCAGGCGGGCTGGGAGCCGTACACCGGCGCGAGTGTCATCACCGCTCCGCTCGCGAAGGGCACGGACGGGTCGTACGTGCGCACGTGGGGCAGCTACGCCTCCGACCCGAGCGCGACGGGGCTCGTCACGGCCGAGATCGACCTCAGCGAGCTGAGCCTGGGCCACGGCGAGGCCATCCAGAGCTTCAACCCGCGGCTGTACGCGGCGCTCTACGAGGGCGAGACGTTCCAGAACACGTCGGCCGACCTCTCGGCGGCCGTCGCGGCGGCGTAGGCTCGGGCGGGCGCGGGAGGCGCGACGATCACGCCTCCCGCGGCGCACGGGGGCCGGCGTCGCGCACGGCCTCGGGCGCGTCGGGATAGCGCCGCGCGAAGTTCTCGCGGAACATGACCGCCAGCCGATCGGCCGCCTCGTCGTACGCCTCGGGCGATGCCCAGGTGCCGCGCGGGTCCAGGATGGACGCGTCCACACCCGGGCAGCTCGTGGGGACGTCCAGGCCGAAGCGCTCGTCGCGCCTGAACGCGACCTTCTCGACGTCGCCGCTCAGCGCCGCGCGCACCAGGGCGCGCGTGTCCGCGATGGAGATGCGGTGCCCCGTGCCGTAGCCGCCCCCCGTCCAGCCGGTGTTCACCAGGTAGCAGCGGGTGTGGCCGGCCTCGATGCGCTCGCTCAGCATCGTCGCGTACGTCAGGGGGTCAAGCGGCATGAACGGTTCCCCGAACAGCGCGCTGAAGGTGGGCTGCGGCTCCACGATCCCCTGCTCGGTGCCGGCGACCTTGGAGGTGAAGCCGGTCATGAAGTGGTACATCGCGCCGTACTCGTCCAGGCGCGAGAGCGGCGGCAGCACGCCGAACGCGTCCGCCGTCAGGAAGATCACGACGGACGGGACGCCGCCGGTGCCGCGGACGAGCGCGTTGGGGATGTGATCGATGGGGTAGGCGCAGCGCGTGTTCTCGGTGTAGGTGCGGTCGGCGTAGTCCGCCACGCGCGAGACGGGGTCAAGGGCGACGTTCTCGCTCAAGCTGCCGAACCGAATGGCGCCAAAGATGTCGGGCTCGCGCTCCGGGCTCAGGTCGATGCACTTCGCGTAGCAGCCGCCCTCGATGTTGAAGACGCCCTCGCGTGCCCAGCCGTGCTCGTCGTCGCCGATGAGCAGCCGCTGCGGGTCCGCCGACAGCGTCGTCTTGCCCGTGCCGGACAGGCCGAAGAACACGGCCGTCTCCCCCGTGGCGGGGTCCATGTTGGAGGAGCAGTGCATGGGCAGCACGTCGTCCTCCACGGGCAGCAGGTAGTTCATCGTGGAGAAGATGGACTTCTTGATCTCGCCCGAGTAGCCCGTGCCCGCCACCACGATGACGCGCCGCTGCAGGTTGATGGCGACGCACGCGCGGTCGCCCGCCTCGCCGGTCGCGGGGTCCACCGTCAGGCCCGGCGCGGCGAGCACGACGAAGTCCGGGTCGCCGTACGCCGCGCGCTCGCCCTCGTCGGGACGCACGAGCATCTGGCGGGCGAACAGCGCCTGGCTCGCGCGCTCCGCTACGACCGCGAACTTCCGCGCGTGGGCGCGGCTGGCCCCTGCGATGCCGCGCGTGACGTAGACGTCGCGCCCCGAGAGGTACGCCGCGACGTTGCGCAGCAGGACGTCGAAAAGTTCGGGGCGCATCGGGGCGTTCACGGCGCCCCACGCGATGCGGTCATGCACGTCGGGCGTGTCCACGATGAAGCGGTTCTTGGGCGCGCGGCCCGTGTACGCGCCCGTGAGCACGGCGAGCGACCCCGTGGAGGTCAGCGTGCCCTCGTGACGCTCCAGCGAGCGCTCGATGAGGCGCGAGGGGCACCAGTCCACGTGCACGAGGCTTGGATCGTTGCTGAGTCCCAGGCTGGCCAGGAGCGTGGTGAGCATATGAGTACCCCTCTCGGACGTCGCGCGACGACGGGTGCCTGTGGCGCGACCACGTCACCGCGGGCTCCCGTCGCCGCGACGCGGCGTGACGGTCGATTGTTCACGCAATCGTAATGCGCGCGCGGACGGCCGTCGAGACGATCGGGCCGCCGGGCAGAGGATCCGCGCAAGCGGCGCGTCGAGGGGCGCGCCGGCGGGTAGGGGTCTCATCGGCGCCGACCGTGGCCCGCCACCGCCCTCGGGCGGCCCTCACGCGAACAGCGCCTTCGCGGCGACGCACGCGAAGGCCGCGAGCAGCACCGAGACGGCGAGCGCCGCGAGGAAGGCGTTGCGCCCGCGCGTCAGCAGGATGCGGAAGTTCACCGACATGCCGAGCGCCGCCATCGCCATCCCCAGGACGAGCGAGCTGAGGCGCACGAGCCCCGCGAGCAGCGCCGCGTCCAGCGGGGCGAACGTCCCGACGACGCTCGCGACCACGAAGCCGAGCATGAACCAGGGCACGGGCACGCGCGCGCCGGCCTGCGCGGCGACGCCCTCGCGGCGCCGGTACCACAGGCCGATCACGACCGCCGCCGGCGCGAGCAGCAGGACGCGCGAGAGCTTCATGACGATCGCGTTGTCGAGACACGCGGCGCCGCCCGCGCCGCCGGCCGCCACCGCGTGGGCGATCTCGTGCAGCGACCCGCCCGCCATGACGCCGAACTGGACGGGCGTCATGCCCAGCAGCGGGCGCAGGACGATCTCGAGGATCGTGAAGAGCGTGCCCAGGATCGCGACGATCGCGACGGCGACGACGCTGTCCTCCACGTGCCGGGCGCGGTCGCGGTCGGCGGAGGGCAGCTGCGAGGAGATCCCCATGACGGCCGCGGCGCCGCAGATGCCCGTGCCCGACGCCGTGAGGATCGCCAGGTGGCGATCGACGCCCAGCCGACGCGCCAGCGCGTAGACGAGCGAGATGGTCGCGGCGACGATGACGCATGCCAGCAGGATGGTCCGCACGCCCGCCTGGGCGAGCGCCGCGAGGTTCAGCCGAAAGCCGAGCAGGATGATGCCGGCGCGCAGGAACTTGTTCGAGATGAGCGCGATGCCCGGCATCGCGTACTCGACCCCCTGCCGCCACGCCTGGCAGCCCATGCCGAGCATGAG
>CACZRK010000168.1 GCA_902783515.1 uncultured Coriobacteriaceae bacterium
AGGTTCGTGTGCATCGCGATGAGCGCGACCCGCGACGCGATCGCCTCCCAAACGCTCGACCCCGGCGTCGGGGCGCCCGACGACTCGGGCGAGATCACGCGCGGCATCTCCAGGCAGACGGGATGGTGCGTCAGCAGCACGCCGCACCCGAGTCGCGCGGCCTCGCGAATCGCGGCGGGCGTGACGTCAAGCGCGCACGCGACGCCGCGCACGACGGCGGTCGGGTCGCCCACGCTGAGGCCGACGTGGTCCCACGCCTCGGCGTCCGCCTCAGGGAACCGCTCGAACAGACGACGCTCGAGCTCGCGCGTCGTGATGGCCTCGGCCTCGCTCATAGGGCGATCGACCTCCAGCCGCCGTCGACCGTGGGCACGTCGACCTGCGCGTACCCGGCGCGTCGCGCATAGGCGTAGAGGTCGGCGACGCGATCCCCCACCACCGCAGGGTCGTGCGCGTCGGAGCCGACCGTGATGGGCACGCCGTGGGCGCAGAACGTCGCGAGCAGGTCGGGCGCGGGATAGAACGCGCCGAGCGGCTTGCGCATGCCGGCCGAGGAGACCTCCACGCGCACGCCGGCGCGCGCCGCCGCCGACGCCGCCGACTCGTAGAGGTCCCGCAGCAGCGCAGGGTCGTCGGGCACGAGGCCGCGCAGCGAGACGAGGTCGGGGTGCGCCATGGACGAGAAGCCGACGTCGCAGGCGCAGGCCTGCGCCCACACCTCAAAGTAGCGCGTCCAGACGTCCTCCAGGCGGTGCCGCTCCCAATACGCGAGGTCGCCGAGGTCGTCGATCCACTGTCCGTCAAGCGCGTGGACGCTGCCGAGCAGGAACGTCGCGTCACCCCGGTGTCGGTCGATGAGGCGCTCGCAGCCGGGGTAGAAGTCGCACTCCCAGCCCGTCACGACCTGGATCTCCGGGTGCGCCTCGCGCGCCGCGCGGATGTCGTCCAGATAGGCGCCCGCGTCACCGGCCGGCACGCTGCACGCGCAGTCGGGGTCCATCGTCGGCGGCAGGACGAAGTGGTCCGTGCACGCGATCGTCGAGAGCCCGAGCGCACACGCCCGCGCCACGTTCTCCTCGATCGTCCCGCGGCCGTCGGAGTGCCGCGTGTGCGTGTGACAGTCCACGTACTCCATGCATGCCTCCCTCGCATCCGCGGACGGGCGACTCCCGGGTGACTCCCGAGCACCGCCCGCGCAGGCTATCGGCCGCAGACCTCCCTGACCTTCGCGACGAGCCCGCCCGCCTCCTCGGCCGTCACGCGGCTGTCAAACGAGACGCGCAGCTCGCAGAGCGCGAGGTCGCGCGGGACGCCGACGGCCGACAGGACATGGCTCGGGTCAAGGGAGCCCGACGAGCACGCGGAGCCGCCGGCGACCTCGTAGCCCGCGTTGTCAAGCGCCAGCACGAGGCTCTGCGAGTCGTGGCCCGGCACGACGAGGCAGACGGTGCCGGCGATGAAGGCCTCCTCGTCATTGCGCGCGACCGGCAGCCGCGCGACCGGGTCGTCGCCCCCCGCCAGGCCGTCGATGATGACGCGCGCGACCTCGCGCATGCGCTCCGAGCGCTCCTGGAGGTGGTCCACCGCGTCGGCGGCGACGGCGGCGAAGGTGACCGCGCCGCGCACGTCCGTCGTCCCGGAGCGCAGCCCCGCCTCCTGGCCGCCGCCGATCATGAGCGGCTCGATGGGCGTGTGCGCCTTGAGGTAGAGCGCGCCGACGCCGATCGGCCCGCCGATCTTGTGCGCCGTCACACTCGCGGCGTCCACCCCAAGCTCGCGCACGTCGACGCGCGTCTTGCCGAAGCCCTGCACGGCGTCCGTGTGCATGAGGGCGCCCGCCGCGTGCGCCATGCGCGCGACCTCCGCGACCGGCTGGATGGAGCCGATCTCGTTGTTCACCGTCATGACGCTCACGAGCGAGACGTCGTCGCCGAGCATGCGCCCGAGCGCCGCGAGGTCAACGACGCCCGCCGCCGTCACGGGGATGACGTCCAGGTCGATGCCGAGCAGCGCGAGGCGCCCCTTCAGGCGCAGGACGGACTCGTGCTCGATCGCGCTCACGAGCACGCGATGCCGCCTGCCGGCCGACGACGCGAGCACGGCGTGCGCGATGCCGCAGACCGCCGTGTTGTTCGCCTCGGTGCCGCCGCTCATGAAGGTGACCTCGCTCGGGCGCTGCGCGCCGAGGCTGCGCGCGAGGCGCGCGCGTGCATCCTCGAGCGCCCTGAACGCATGTCGCCCCGCGTCATGCAGCGAGCTCGGATTCGCCCCCGCCCACGGCTGCGCGTCAAACGCGCGCTCAGCCTCCAGGCACGCCTCGTTCAGCAGGCTCGAGGCCGCGTTGTCAAAGTAGTGTCGCTCCGTCATCGTCCGTCACTCCCCACGCGCCGGCCTTGCCGCGCGCACGTCTCGTCATCGGGCGCCGCTATGCGAGCGCGGCGTCGGCCGCCTCCCGAAGCTCGCGCACGGCAGCCGCCGGGTCCTGCGCGCCGAACACCGCGCTTCCCGCGACGAACATGCGGGCGCCGGCACGGGCGACCTCGCCGATCGTCGCCGTCTTGATGCCACCGTCAACCTCGATGAGAGGGTGAGCCCCAAGCTCATCGGCGAGCTCGCGCACTTCACGCACCCGACGCACCGCGGCAGGAATGAACTTCTGGCCGCCGAACCCAGGGTTCACGCTCATGATGAGGATGAGATCGGCGTCCTCCACGACGTCGCGAAGCAGGCAGGTCGGCGTCGCGGGGTTCACGGCGATGCCTGCGAGCGCGCCTCGTGCGTGCACGCGCTGGATGGCGCGGTTCGCGTGCGTGAGCGCCTCGAGGTGCATCGTCACGACGTCGGCCCCGGCGTCAAGGTACCAGTCGATGCTCTCCTCGGGGTTCGTGACCATCAAGTGCACGTCGAGCGGCGTCTCGAACGACGCCTTGAGCGCCGACACGAACTTCGGGCCAATGGTCAGGTTCGGGGTGAAGTGCCCGTCCATCACGTCAACGTGGACATAGTCCGCGTCGCGCGCCACCTTCCGCACGTCGGCGCGGAGGTCAAGGAAGTCTGCCGAGAGGATCGAGGGGGCGATCAGGACGCGCCCGCCGCCCTCGCCGCGTGCGCCGTCCGCCCTTGCGTCGGTCTCCGTGTGCGTCACCTGACTCATGGGTACCTGCCGTTTCCGTTGAGGTCTGCGTGTCTTGGCCGTCATCGCGCGCCGGCGATGCCGTACAGCTCCTTGCGCGGCGCGCGCTCGAAGAGCGACTGGATGGTCGCGTCCAGGCTGCGATGCTCGTGCAGAAGCTCATAGACCGCGTTCGTGAGCGGCGCCTCCACGTTGAGCCTCGCCGCCAGCTCGCGTATGCTCGCGCAGGCGTAGTAGCCCTCCACGACCATGTGCGTGCGCGCGCCGTACTGCTCGATCGTCTCCCCGCGCGCGAACCCCTCGCCGAACGAGAAGTTGCGCGATCGCGGCGAGGTGCAGGTCGCCACCAGGTCCCCCATCCCCGCCAGTCCCATGCAGGTCAGCGGGTTGCCGCCGCTCGCCTGCACGAGACGGCTCATCTCCGCGAGGCCACGGGTCATGAGCATGGCGGCGGTGTTGTCGCCCATGCCGAGGCCGTGCGCGATGCCGCAGGCGATCGCGACGACGTTCTTCGCGGCGCCGCACGTCTCGACGCCGATGACGTCGTCGCTGAGATACGTGCGGAACAGCTCGGAGTGGAAGAGACCCTGAAAGAACGCGCCCACCGTTTTGTCACGCGCGGCAATCACGGAGGCCGCGGGCAGGTCCCGCGCGATCTCGCCGGCGAGGTTCGGGCCCGAGAGGCACGCGAGGCGCTCGGGCGCGCCGACCTCGTCGCTCACGACGTCGATCATGAGGCGGCCTGAGCCCTGCTCGATGCCCTTGGTCAGCACGATCGCCGGCGTCCGCGCGCCCAGGGCGCCCGCGCTCGCGCGCGCGACCTCGCGCAGGTGCGTGGAGGGGGTGACGTACACGACCGCGTCCGCTCCGCTGACGCACGCGACGAGGTCCGTGGTCGCGCGCACGCCCGCCGCCAACTGGGCGTCCTGCAGGTAGCTCGGGTTCTTGTGACGCTCGTTGATCCCCTCGGCGACATGGGCGCTGTGTGCCCACATCGTCACCGTCACGTCATCCTGCCTGCCGAGATGGCGTGCGATCGCCGTGCCCCACGAGCCCGAGCCGATGACGGCGCACCTCATGCGCTACGCCCCCCTCTTGTCGCCGCGCTTGAAGGAGAAGGGCTTCTCCTCGCCGTGCGCGAGCTTCACGATGTTCTTCCGGTGGGCGAAGACGACGACCGCCGCGACGCAGGCGACGATCGCGAGGAACGGCGCCGAGGGACGCTCGATCGCCCACGCGAGGAACGGCAACGCGACCGCCGCCGTGATGCTGCCCGCCGAGACGCGCTTCGTCGTGACCGCGAGCAGCAGGAACGGCACGAGCAGCGAGAGCCCGGTGAGCGGCATGAGCGCCAGCGCGCCGCCGAAGCCCACGGCGATGCCCTTGCCGCCCTTGAACCTCAGGTAGGGCGTGAAGACGTGGCCGACGATGCAGAACAGGTAGACGAGCGCCATCATCCAGTCAAGCGCGCCGCCCGGCTTGACGGCGGACACGTCGCCGATGCCGACGACGCCGACCAGCAGAAAGCCCACGAGCACGGAGACGTACGCCTTCAGCGTGTCGCACAGCAGCGTGAGGCCGCCGGCGAGCTTCCCCGCCGAGCGGGCCACGTTCGTGCTCCCCACGTTGCCCGAGCCCTGCGTGCGGACGTCCACCTTCCCGATGCGCTCCGCAAGCAGCAGGCCCGACGGGATGCCGCAGACGAAGTAGGCGATCACGCAGGACGCGACGAGGAGCAGGATCGAGAGCGCGTCGGGGCTGCCAACCTGGCCCATGGCGCCTACGCCTTCTTCTTGAACTTCAGGCGGATGGGCGTGCCGGTCAGGTCAAAGCGCTCGCGCAGGCGGTTCTCCAAGTAGCGCTCGTAGTTCGCGGTCACGAGCTCAGGGTTGTTCACGAAGAACGTGAAGGTCGGCGGCTTGGTGCGCGTCTGCGTCACGTAGTTCATCTTCAGGCGCTGCTTGCCCGAGCTCACCGTGTGGCCGAACTCGCGCATCTCGGTGAGCAGCTTGTTGAGGTGCGCCGTCTGGATGGTCTGGGAACGATGCGCGATCACGGTGTCCAGCTGGCCCCAGATGCGCTCGATCGAGCGACCCGTCAGCGCGGAGATGCGCTGCGAGGGCGCGTAGGTCACGAAGTGCAGGCGATCCGTGAGGTCGTTCTGCAGCTCCTCGCGACGCTCGGCGCTCGTGACGAGATCCCATTTGTTCAGCAGGACGAGCAGGCCGCAGCCGGCGGCGTCGGCGAGCCCGGCGAGGCGCTGGTCCTGCTCGGTCACGCCGACCGTCGAGTCGATGACGAGCAGGGCGACGTCCGCGCGCTCGATCGCGCGCTCGCTGCGCACGTAGCTGTAGTACTCCAGGTCCTCGGAGATCACGGTGCGCTTGCGCATGCCCGCGGTGTCGACGAGCTTGTAGCGTCGGCCGTCATGCTCGACGATCGTGTCCACGACGTCGCGGGTCGTGCCCGCAACGTCGGAGACGATGGAGCGCTGGGTCCCGCTCAGCTGGTTGAGCAGAGAGGACTTGCCCGCGTTCGGCCTGCCGATGATGGCGATGGCGGGCGTGTCGTCGTCCGCGTCGTCGTCATCGAAGGTCGGCAGCATCTTGACGAGGTCGTCGAGCAGGTCGCCAACGCCGTTGCCGTGCTGGGCGGAGATGGGATAGGGGTCGCCGAGGCCGAGCGCGTAGAACTCGTACGCGTAGGCGTCCTGCGTGACCGTGTCGCACTTGTTGACCGCGAGCAGCACGGGACGGTCGGACTTCTTGAGGATGGAGGCGACGACCTCGTCCTCCTTCGTGATGCCGGTCTTCGAGTCCACGATCACGACGACGGCGTCCGCCTCCTGGATCGCCATGACGGCCTGCGCGCGGATCTTGTCCGAGAAGGCGTCCTGCGACGAGGAGACCTCGATGCCGCCGGTGTCGACGAGGGTGAACTCGACGCCGTTCCACTCCGTGTCGTGCGTGGTGCGGTCGCGCGTGACGCCCTCGGTCTCGTGCACGATCGCCTCGGGGCGCTGCGAGACGCGATTCACGAACGTGGACTTGCCGACGTTCGGTCTGCCGACGACGGCGACGATTGGTTTAGCCACTGTGGTTCCTCTCGATAGGGCGGGGTCAGCGGTGGGTCGACCCCGTGCGTACTTCTGAGGATACCACGCGTCGGGCGCGCTCAGTCACGCCTGACGCGACGCCCAGCTGGTCTTCTCTACATCTGCGCAGCTACGGCCATGAGCGAGCGCGCCATGCCGGCGGGGCTCGACTCTCCCACGACCGCCGTGCCGCCGCGAGCCTGGATGGATCGGACGAGGTCGTCGCGAGGCGTCCCGTCAAGCGTGAGGCCGTCCGCGTTCAGGATCACGTCAGGTATGACGACGCCCGTGCGCGCGAGGTCGCGCGGCAGCTGCCCGAGGATGTCCTGGGCGGTGAGCAGGCCGGAGACGTCCACGTTGCCGCCGAAGTAGTCGTTGCGCACGGCAAGGGGCTCGGCGACGCGCGCCATGCCGAGCCCCTCGATCGCCCGGCTGGCGAGCGGCGCCGACGCGACGCCCACCAGAAACGTCACGCGCGCGCCATGCGCCGCCAGGGCGCCCACGGCGCGCGCGA
>CACZRK010000169.1 GCA_902783515.1 uncultured Coriobacteriaceae bacterium
ATCTCGATGACTACGATGACGTCGAGACGCCCTTCGAGACGCACCCTCGGGCGCTTCGTCGGCTGGCCGAGCCGAACCGCGCCTCCCTCGTCGACGTCTCGGTGGCGCGATCGGTCCGCTCATGATACCGTTCGTCCGGCAGCGACACGTTACGGCTTGGTTTCCGCCTTCGCAGGCACAGACAGAGCATCCGAAGGGATTCGTCACATGGCAGGCAACAATCGCGGCGCCGACGGCGCCGTCGGCCCCATCACCCCCGACCCCGCGCGCGGGCCACAGCCCGCCGCGCCCACCCGCGCGTCCTGGTCGGGACGACTCGCCTTCGTGCTCGCCGCAGCGGGGTCCGCCGTCGGCCTCGGCACCATCTGGCGCTTCCCCTACCTCGCGGCGCACTACGGCGGCGGCATGTTCCTGCTCGTCTTCGTCGTCTTCATGCTCACGCTCGGCGTGTCCCTGCTCATCCTGGAGACCGCGCTCGGCAGGCGCACGGGGATGTCCGTCATCGGCGCGTTTGCCGCCTACGGTCGGAAGTACCGGCCGATCGGCGCGTTCATCGCGGCGATCCCGTTCATCATCGCCTCCTACTACGCCGTGATCGGCGGATGGGTCACGCGCTACGTGTTCGCGTACGCCGCCGGCATGGCGGCGCAGCTCGCCGACGGCGGCACGAACTTCATGACGTTCGTCGCCAACGGCCCGGTCTCGGTCGCCTTCATGCTGCTGTTCGCCGCGGTCACGTTCATCATCGTCGCCCTCGGCGTGAACGGCGGCATCGAGAAGGCCAACCTCGTCATGATGCCCGCGCTCATCGTGGTGTCCGTCGGCGTCGCGGCCTACGCCCTCGCGCAGCCCGGCGCCCTGGACGGCCTCGCCTACCTGCTGCTGCCCGACGTCTCCAAGTTCTCGCTGGAGCTCGTGATCGCCGCGCTCGGCCAGACGTTCTTCGGCCTGTCCGTCGCCGTGGCCATCATGGTCACCTACGGCTCGTACATGAAGCCCGACGTCTCCATCACCACGTCGGCGTTCCAGACCGCCGGCACGACGCTCGGCATCAGCCTGCTCGCCGGCCTCATGGTCGTGCCCGCCGCGTTCGTCGCGCTCGGGTCGGGCGAGGCGGTCGCCGAGAACTCCGGGCCCTCGCTCATGTTCCTCGTGCTGCCGCAGGTGTTCCAGCATCTCGGCGCGGCGGCGTCGGCGATCGGCTTCGTGTTCTTCCTGCTGGTCATGTTCGCGGCGCTGACCAGCATGATCTCGCTCGTCGAGGCGTGCACCTCGCTCGTGCAGGACGGCGCGGGCTGGACGCGGCGGCGTTCGCTCATCGCCGTGATCGTCGTCGTGTCCGTCGTCGGGGTCGTCGTGACGCTCGGGTACAGCTCGCTGTCGTTCGTCCAGCCGCTCGGCGCGGGCTCGACGATCCTCGACCTCTTTGACTTCGTCACCAACTCCGTCATGATGCCGATCGCGGCGCTTGCGACCTGCGTCTTCGTCGGTTGGGTCATCGGGCCGGGCGAGATCGTCGCCGAGGTGCGGCGCTCGGCGCCGTTCCGCGGCGCCAAGGCGTGGACCGTCATGGTCAGGTACGTGGCGCCCGTCCTGCTCGTGGCGGTCCTCGTCTCGAGCGTGCTCAGGTCGCTGGGGGTCGTGTCGTTCTGACCGGTCGCGCCGCGACGCCCCCCGCGATGCGTGCGCGCCGGCGCGCCGCCCCGGCGGCAGATGTCATGGCCTGCATGAGGTGTCTTCAGATTCTTTTACACATCCTGGCGAATGTAAGTATTCCTAGTGCATACAAACATTAAAAATTTTAGGCTGCATTATCTAAGTGGTTATTGCCAAGCATTCATCGACTTGGGGAGGAACCCTTATGAGCAGCAGCCTGTCGCGTCGATCGTTCGTCACCCTTTCGGGAGGTGCCCTCGCCCTTGCGTTCGCGCCGTTGGTCGGATGCGCGAGCTCGTCAGCGCAGGCGTCCTCGCAGACAGGCGCCGCGGCGTCGCAAGCCGCGTCGACGGCAGGCGACACCGCGCAGGCAAAGGCGCAGGCGGCAAGCTCGATCGATGCGAGCGCCTCGTCTGACTCGTCGGCGGTCATCGGGACGGTGGACAACGCGCTCGCCGTCGACGAGGACGCGCTCGTCTCGACATACGCCGGCGCCTTCTCGCAGCAGACCTACGCGGACGCCGAGACGGGGCTCTCCATCGCCTACGACCTCTACCTGCCAGACGGCTACGACGCCGCCGGCTCCTACCCGATGGTCGTGTTCATAGCCGACTCGAGCTGCGTGGGGGACGACCCCACGGTCTCGCTCGCGCAGGGGCGCGGCGCGCTCGTGTGGGCCACGCGGGAGTGGCAGTCGGTCCACCCGACGATCGTCGCCGTGCCGACGTATCCCGATACGATCCTTGACGACCACGGCAGCTACACCACGACCGCGTACGTGGAGCTCACCAAGCGCTTCGTCGACTACCTTGCGGGCGCGTACGCGGTCGACGTCGGTCGCGTATACGGCACCGGGCAGTCCATGGGCTGTATGACCACGCTGATCCTCGCCGCCGAGTACCCCGACCTCTACGCCGGCTGCATGTTCGTGGACGGCCAGTGGGACGTCAGCGCGCTGTCAGGCCTGGAGAACCAGCCGTTCGTGTACTTTGCCGCGGAGGACGACACCAGCGCCTGGGCCGGCGCGCAGGAGGTGATGGCGATGTTCGACGCCGACGCCGTCTCCTACGCGTATGCCCAGTGGGACGGCGGCTGGTCGGTCGACGAGCTCTCATCGGCGGCTCAGGACCTCTTTGCGACGGACGAGGACCAGTACTTCATCTCGTGGGCGACCGGGACGATCGAGCCCGTCTCGGGCGGCATGGGCGGCGCGGGCGCCGACATGGGTAGCCCCTCGTATCACATGGCGTCCTTTGACTACGCGTACAACTGCGTCGCCGCCATGGAGTGGCTGTTCCAGCAGCGCCGATAGGCGCGGCCTTGCCCTCGCCGACGCATTCAGCTCGCTGAGGCGCCGAGGGGGCGCGGCGTGCCCCTCGCTCGTTCGGAAGGCCGATGACGTCGCACCTTTGAGAACGAGGCCGGCGAGCAGGCCATCTCGCACGAGACGATCAAGAAGTCGATCGACGAGGGGCGCGCTGCGCGTCAAGCTGGACGGCGCGTCGGTCGGTGGCTTCGTCATTCATATCGACAGCGACCACGGCGAACCTGAGCTGCGGTTCGTCTTGTCACGCATCCACAGCAGGGGCATCTGCCAAACCGCTTGGCGAGGCGTGGAACGTCGCTCCCACACGTGCGCGTCTGGAGTCTCGTAAGCCGTATTTTGAGAAATGCAACATACACTTCTACGTAAATCTGAAGCGCTCGGATTTCACATCGTTGAATTCTTCAATGCGCATCATCCAGGCGCCACGGAAATCTGGGCGACGCAGGCAGCAGCGCCGAGGACTTCTGGGCGGACAAGGTGTTCCGCTTCGAGGAGGTCGTGTACTGACGCGCTGACGCGCGGCAGCCAGGCTCCCGAGCAGCCAACGAGGCGGCAGGAAGCCTGGCTGTCAACGCAGCACCACCCGTCAATACGCCACCGCCCGCCCGGAAGTCTCCTCTCGGGCGGGCGGCGGGGCTCAATGCGACTACCGCAGGGACTACGCGTCCTTCGCGGCGGTGCGGCCCGCGACGAAGCCCGTCGTGACGGCGCGCCCCACCGAAGTGGACGGCAGGTGACGCGGATACTGGTCGTTGAACATACCGCCCGACGTGTTGCCACTCGCAAACAGACCGTCGATGGGCTGCTCGTCCTTGTCAAGCACGCGGCCATCGGGGTCAATGATGAGACCGCTCACCGTAACGAGGAACGAGGAGTTGGTCTTCACCGCGTAGTACGGCGCAGTCTTGAACGCCTGGCACTTGGAGAGGTCACGAAGATACTCGTCATCGGTCGGCTGAGCCTCGTCAAAGTAGCCGTTCCAGCGCTCCAGCGTCGCGGCAAGGCGCGTCGGATCCACGTCGATCTTCTCTGCGAGCTCCTCGATCGTGTCGGCGCTGACCATCCAGCCGCCGTCCATATAGTCCTTGACGGTCGTACCCATCACGTCGGTGCCGGTCTTCTCCGCCATCGCGTCGATGAAGGACTGGTCTATGATCGTCCAGACGGCGCCGCGGTACGCGTTCGTGTTGATGGCGCTCGCGACAAAGTTAAACATGAGGCCCTCGTTCACGAAACGCTCGCCGCGCGCGTTCACGTAGATGCCGTTGCGGAACGCGTGGAAGAACTGGCCGTTCTGCGGGTAGCCGCCGCCAAACTCCATCGTGCAATGCGGAAGCGGGTCCATGCCGGCGCCGACGGCGAGTCCCATCATGTGGCCGTCGCCCGTCGAGCCGGTGCCCGTTGAGGACATGCTCGCCGTCGCGACGTCCTCCGGGCGGCACCAGGCCTCCACCATGGCCGGGTTCATCTCGTAGCCGCCGCACGCGAGCACGACGCCCTTCGTCGCGTCGACGCGAGTGTACGCGCCCGTCTCGACATCCTTGACGATCGCGCCGGTCACGCGGCCAGACGCGTCCTGCAGCAGCTGGACGCCCGCGGTCTTGAAGCGCATGTCGATGCCCTCGTAGTCCGCCACGGCCTTGTTGAGCGCGTCCATGACGAACGGGCCGAGCAGCCAGGTTGTCGCGCCAGTGTTCAGGAAGGTGTGCTCGCCCTTCACCGGGTCGCTCTCTTCGTTCGTGCAGGAGATCTCGATCCCCGTGCCGCTCTTGTCAAGCACGTCCTGCATGTGGTCGATCGCCGCACCAGAGTTGTTGATGAAGGACCAGACGTTCTCCGGACGCACGCGGTACGCACCGGCCGTTATGATCTCGTTGGCGTACTCCGCAGGGTTCACCTTGATGCCCTGCTCCTTCTGTGAGAAGGAGTTGTAGCCGCCCACGCTCTCCCACTGGTCGCGGCCCTTCTCCATCTTCTCGCAGCAGATAACGTGCGCGCCCTCATCAGCCGCCGCGGTCGCCGCCATGAGTCCGGAGACGCCGCCGCCGATCACGAGCACGTCGCACGTCTCGTTGGCCGTGATCTCATCGGCCGGTATCGCGCGCGCCTCGAAGGCAATTGGCGCGTCGTAGTCGTCAAAGAGCGGCCAGCCCTTGTCGGCGACCGGCATGCCCCGCATGCCCTCGCCGAGGGCGGCGTCGTAGTCGACCTTCGCGGGCGTTGTCGCGCCGTCCGACGCCGCCGACGCCTTCTCGTCCTTGGCACCCGACTCAGACGCGTGAGCCGACACGCCGACCGTCGCGGCCGTCAGCGCAACGCCTGCGGCCGTCGACACAAACGCGCGACGGCTCATCTCACCACTGTGTGCCATGTGTCTGCATCTCCCCTGTTTATCGATCGTGACACACGCGCGCGCCATGTCCGCCGCGACCGTGAGCGACGAGCGCGCGCCCGCCGCCGCCATCCCCCTGGCGACGACACACGTCTGCACTACACAGACACCGTTATTGTGCATCTGCATCAGGGTGACCGCAACCCTGTGGGCGGACCGCCGTTGTGTCATACAGGGTGATTCACGTGCGACGGCATGGCCCCGGATCGCGCGCGAGGCGTCGCCCGTCACCACGACGCCGCCCGCCCGGGAGTCTCCTCTCGGGCGGGCGGTGGGGCGGGCTCGCGTCAGTCGCTCGCTGCGGCACGGCCGCGCAGGCGCGCTATCCGACGCTCGCCGCCGTCACGCTCGCGTTCGGCAGGTTCGCGCCCGCGGGCGCCTGCGGAGCCGCGGGCGGATTCGCCTCCTTGGTGACGCTGATCTGCACGACGTCGCGCAGAAACGCGCTGCCCGGCGCCGACTGGATCCACAGCTGGTTGGACCCGCCGGTGCTCGCGGAGAGATCCTCGCCGTTCACGTCATACGTGATCTGGGCGTGGCGCCCCACCACGTAGCCGAGCGGCAGCGCGAGCGTCGTGCCGTCCGCCGCCACGAAGGTGACCGTGTTGACGCCCTCGGCGGGGTCGGCGCACCCGAGCAGGTAGGTGACGGGGATGCCCTTTGCCTCGGCGTTCACGCTCGCCAGGCCGCCGGCGGGGTTGCCGCCGCAGCTGCACATCATC